>JANXAF010000009.1 GCA_025062045.1 Thermodesulfobacteriota bacterium | reverse complement strand
AAAGATAGTATTCCCAATAGTTGCAACTATAGTCATATGCCTCCTTACCCCTCCTGCTGCCCCCCTTATGGGCATGTTCATGATAGGTAACCTTTTCAGGGAATGTAGAGTAGTCGAAAGGCTCCTTAAAGCATCCCAGAATGAGTTACTAAACATAGTCACCATATTCCTTGGCATATCCATAGGCTCCACTATGAAGGCGGAGGTTTTTCTAAACCCAAAACCCCTTTTTATATTCTTTTTAGGTCTTGTAGCATTCGCATTCTCAACAGCAGGTGGTGTACTCCTTGCAAAACTCATGAACCTCTTCCTTAAAGAGAAGATAAACCCATTAATCGGTTCTGCAGGGGTTTCTGCTGTTCCCATGGCAGCCCGTGTTTCGCAGAAGGTTGGACAGGAGGCTGATCCGAAAAACTTCCTCCTTATGCACGCCATGGGTCCCAATGTGGCAGGTGTCATAGGAACAGCTGTTGCAGCAGGAGCATTTTTGACGTTGCTTAAGTGATAAAAAGGAGGTCAGATATGGCAGAAGCATGGCATGCGATGGAAGTATCTGATGTCATAAAGAAACTAAAAACTGACCCCCTCCAAGGTTTATCAGAGAGTGAAGCCAAAACCAGGCTTGAGCAGTATGGATACAATGAGCTAAAAAGGGAAGAAAAAATCTCCCCTTTTGACATCTTTGTGCGTCAGTTTAAAAACATTCTCATAATCATCCTTCTTGTGGCTATAGGACTTTCGGCGCTTGTCGGAGAATTCGTAGACGCGGGAATAATTGCGGTTATCGTCTTTTTCTGTGCGCTTCTTGGTTTTTTCCAGGAGTACAGGGCCGAAAAGGCTCTTGAGGCACTAAAAAAGATGCTTTCTCCGACTATTACGGTTCTGAGGGAAGGAACTGAAAAAGAAGTCCCCTCACGCGAAGTCGTACCAGGAGATATTCTTCTGCTTGAGGCAGGCGATAAAGTTCCGGCGGACGGAAGAGTAATTGAAAGTTACTCTTTGAGATGTGATGAAGCTCCGCTTACCGGAGAATCTTTCCCGGTAGGTAAAGAGACCCACGCATTACCAGAAGAGCTAGCGGTGGGCGATAGAAAAAACATGGTCTTTGCAGGAACTACCGTCACCTACGGCAGAGGTAAAGTCATCGTAACATCAACAGGTATGAAGACTGAGTTTGGAAAAATAGCGGCGGAACTTACTGGAATAAGATCGGAAAAGACCCCACTTGAGAGGAGGACCGAGGAGATTGGAAAATGGTTCGGGATAATAGCACTTTCAATATGTTTCATTGTGGGTGGTGTGAGCGTAATTAGGGAGTTGGTGACAAGTGGAAAAATAGATGTTCCCTCTATAATCACGATATTGATGTTCGTTATATCTCTAGCTGTTGCGGCTGTTCCTGAGTCACTTCCGGCAATCGTTACGGGAGCGCTGGCCATAGGAATGCGTCAGATGGCAAAAAGGAATGCCCTTGTACGAAAGATGCCAGCTGTAGAGACCCTTGGCTGTACAACTGTTATATGCTCGGATAAGACTGGTACCCTAACAAAGGGCGAGATGACGGTAAGAAAGATCTACTCTTCTGGAAAAACTATTGAAGTTACAGGGAGCGGGTATGCTCCTTACGGAGATTTGAAAGTAAAGGATGAAACGGATCCCCCGAACGACAAATCCTTGGAGCTTCTTCTTCATGCCATAACATTGTGTAATGATGCTGACCTTTACGAAGCTGAAGGCAAATGGGCAATAAAAGGTGACCCAACTGAAGCTGCCTTACTTGTTGTGGCAGCAAAAGGGGGAGTGAACTTTAAGGAGAATAGGGCGAAAAGACCAAGGGTCGGAGAGATTCCGTTTAGTTCTGAAAGAAAAAGAATGACAACGATTCATCTTCTGGATGGGAGAAACCGGGCCGCCTACATGAAAGGTGCTCCTGAGGTTGTACTTGAGAGATGTACGTCCGTATTAATAGATGGCGAACTTTCAAAACTTGATGATGCTCAAAGGAAAAAAATTTTGTCTGTCAATGAGGATATGGCAAAAGAGGCACTAAGGGTGCTCGGTGTGGCTTATAGGGACCTTGGCGAAGATACGAATACCGACGAGGAAACCGTAGAGAAGGACATGGTATTTCTTGGTCTTGTTGGGATGATCGACCCCCCGAGGGAAGAAGCCATTGAAGCCACAAAGATATGCCAGCAAGTTGGAATAAAACCGATAATGATAACCGGTGATCACAAGCTCACTGCACTAGCAATTGCCAAAGAGATTGGAATCTATAAGGAGGGAGACATAGTCCTTACGGGTGAAGAACTGGAAAAGATCTCTGAAGAAGAACTTGAAAAGATAGTGGACAAGGTTACCGTTTACGCGAGAGTCTCTCCTGTAGACAAATTGAAGATCGTAAAAGCTTGGAAGAAAAGAGGAGAGATAGTTGCCATGACAGGAGATGGTGTAAATGACGCACCGGCCCTAAAGCACGCAGATATCGGGATAGCCATGGGGATCACTGGGACAGAGGTAGCTAAAGAAGCTTCCGATATGGTTCTTACTGACGATAATTTCGCTTCCATAGTAAAAGCAATTGAACTCGGCCGGTGGATTTACGACAACATCAAAAAGTACCTTACCTATCTTTTAAGGTGCAACATAACGGAAGTGGCAGTAATAGCGGGAACCGTGCTAATTATGGGACCCGAATACCTACCACTACTTCCTGCGGCTATCCTTTATATAAATTTGGCTACAGACGGACTGCCTGCTTTAGCACTCGGAGTTGCTCCACCCGAACCGGATGTGATGAAAAGACCTCCCAGGGATCCAAAGGAAAGTGTCTTTTCGTGGGATGTGAAGGCATTTATTCTCCTTGCGCTCCTTATTGAGATTCCATTCTTCTACTTTCTTTACTTTCATGAACTAGGCGATATTGCGCACGCAAGGACCGAGATATTCTTTCTCTTCATCGTCATAGAAATAATAATTGCCCTCAATTTCAGATCCATGAGATTTAGTATCTTTAAAGCACCTCCCCACAAGTGGCTCATTTTGGCCATAGTGTGGGAGATAATCCTTATTACGACCCTTGTGCATATCCCGTCTGTGCGTGATGCCTTTGGTATACTAATGCCAACTATGGACGATATGAAGCTCATTTTGAGTTTTGGATTTCTAGTATTTCTGTCGATGGAAGTTGTTAAAATCATCATAAGGAGGAAGATGCGGTATTACGCAAGAACGACTTAGAAGTCAAAAGATGGAGAGTCTAGGTTGAAAATCTTCCTCGTAAGACACGGCGAAACGGAGTGGAATAAAGAAGAAGTCTTTAGGGGAAAGGTAGATGTTCCCCTCAACGACAAAGGCCTAGACCAGGCAAAAAAGACAGGGTCTTATCTCGTAAAATTTAGCCCGGAGAAAGTTTACTCAAGTCCACTACAAAGGGCGAGACAGACAGCATCGATCATTGCGGAGATAAACTCGATCCCTCTTTATTTGCTAGATGAATTGACGGATATGAGCTTTGGAATTTGGGAAGGCTTATCCCTCAATGAGGTAAAAACAGCCTATCCTTTGGAGTTCGAAATATGGAAAAGATGTCCGGAGAAATGGAGAATGGATGGCGCTGAAAACTTAAAAAAGGTAAGAAGAAGAGTGTCGAAGGCGGTCGAAAAAATATTAAAGGAAAACGGTCATGGAAAAAATGTTGTGCTTGTGACCCACAGAGTCATATGCAAGGTCATCTCTTTGATATTCCTTGGGCTCCCAAACAGCGGTTTCTGGCGCATAAAATTTGATCCAGCATCAGTAAGCATTTTTGAATACGATGGTTCTAGTTTTGTAACTACGCTTCTTAACAACACTTCCCACCTAGACCATTTAGGTGTCAATTACAGTGATTTTTGATAAGGAAGTGGAGCTATGAGGAGCTTTTCAATGGTGTCGTAATCAATCGTTTCTATCGTGTATTCTGCCACTGGTGTCTTTGAGATTTCTTCCCCTGATTTAGGTCTGTAGATGGTTACTTTTACTGGACCCCTATTTTTTCCGTCCGAATATCTTGCACAGATTGAAGCTGCAAGCCTCCATTCAGCTTCCCCAGAAGTACCAGCAATAAGAAGAGTGGGACCTGGGTAGTCAGAAGCTTTAAGGATAAAGTCTCCTTCGTTTGCGATTCTCTCCAAGATTTCGTTTTCCTTCCTATTTCTTCCCACTATCACTTTACAGGATTGACTCAGTCGGAAATGCCTTCCGATTCCCAAAAGCTTGATATCTCTTGGCGAAGGATTGGGATTCATCTTTAGGAGTTCTTTAAAACGTAGTGAATAGATGGGATCTGTAAGTAGACAACCGCCTGCGGGCTGTGGATAGTCTATAAGACCAAATTTCTTTGCTAAAGCGATTTGCGGTTTCCTTGAGCGACCCTCAAAACCAAAAAGGAGCTCCCTTTTTACAAGGCCTTCCTTTTCGGGGATAGTCGGCTCAAGATTCAGTGCGGAAAGGGGTCTAAGAACATAGCCCTCTAAACCCGCTTCTCTGTCGATAAGCTTTAAAACATTCCTTTTCTGACTTAGAGGTCTCTGGTTTAAGACCTCCCCGGTAACAAAAAAAGAGGCCCCACTTTCACGGGCATATTCTTTTGCTTTTTTGAGCATGAGTATCCTACAGTCTATACACGGGTTCATGTTTTTTCCGTAGCCGTGCTTTGGATTTTTAACCATATTTATGAATTCTTCTTCGAGGGTGATAAAGTTAACCGAAAAACCGAACCTTTTTGCGGTCTCTAGAATGTGCTCGCGATTTTTTCCACAACCAAAATCGTGTACAAATGACAAAGCCTCAACTTCTATTTTTTGCTCGAGAAGGATCAGGATCGCAAGCGTACTATCGAGGCCACCGGAGTACAGTGCTAAGGCTTTCGGACGCGCACTTGTTGTCATAGCGAAATTAAAGTATAACATGAATGTAAAAAATAAAAATCGCTGGGACTGAAAATAACCTATATTGCCACAAAACCGACCCATACATTGATTCTTTTGAAGTCGTTATTCAAATATGTTGAAAAAAAAGCCGATTTGTTATTGACTATACGACATGGAAGGAACTTCAAGCGTGAACGAGAAACCGTACATTTCTGTCATTGTTCCTGTCTTCAACGAGGAAGAAAACCTTCCTGAGCTTCAGGAAAGATTGATGAGAAGTCTTTCTCAAGTGGGAAAACCTTTCGAGATATTATATGTGAACGACGGAAGTACGGATAGGACCCAAGAAATACTCGAGAGTTTCCACAAAAGATATCCCAACGTGAAAGTGATCGAGTTTTTGACAAACTGTGGTCAGCATTTAGCAATAATGAAGGGTTTTGAAGCGGCTAAAGGAGATATCGTTATCACTATCGATGCCGACCTTCAGAATCCTCCGGAGGAGATAAAAAAACTTGTACAAAAGATGGAGGAAGGTTATGAGATAGTTGCGACGTACAGAAAAGACAGAAAAGATTCAATCTTTCGTAAAATCCCATCGTATTTTGCAAGCGTCATCACTTCTTATCTTACAGGGGTAAAACTTAGGGATTACGGTTGCATGCTTAGGGCTTATAGAAGGAACATTGTCGAATACGTAAACATGTCCTCTCAAGCATCGACATTTGTGCCAGTTTTGGCGAACACTTTTGCAAAAAAAATTGCGGAGATAGAGGTTGAGCACCACGAAAGAAAAAGGGGAAAGACTAAATACAGTTTGTTTAAGCTTCTTAGGCTAAATTTCGACATCATGACAAACTTCTCCATGTTTCCAATCCAGTTTATAGGAGTAATGGGGGTGGCAATTGCTGCCATTGGCCTCTTATTTGCCATCTTTCTCTTCATAAGAAGGCTCATCGTAGGTCCGGAAGTTGAGGGGATATTCACCCTTTTTGCCATTCTCTTTTTCTTCATCGGTGTCCAGATTCTAGCTCTCGGAGTCATAGGGGAATACATAGGCAGGATCTACATGGAAGTTAGAAAAAGACCGAGATACATAGTAAAAAAGGAACTCTTATGAAAGCCGTAGTATTTGCGTACCACGAGATCGGATATGTATGCATGGAGGAGCTTCTAAACGCAGGTGTTGAGATCCCACTGCTTTTTACGCATGAAGACGATCCTTCCGAGAACATATGGTTTAGACCACCACGCATCCTTGCAGAGAAGTATAAGATTCCGTATGTTGTCCCCACTTCCTTAAAAGACGAAAAGTGGCTTAGCATTGTGAGAAAGGAGAATCCGGACTACATATTCTCCTTTTACTACAGGTACATAATTCCAAAAGAGTACCTTTCCATACCGAAAGTGGCACCCCTTAACCTTCATGGTTCACTGCTTCCAAAGTATAGAGGGAGGCAACCTGCCAATTGGGTCCTCATAAATGGAGAAACGGAAACAGGGGTAACCCTACATATTATGGAAGAGAAACCTGACACAGGTCCAATCGTTGCTCAAAAGAGGGTGATTATAGAATTTGAAGACGACATTTCCACACTTAATCAAAAATTAGTCGAAGCCGCAAGATCGTTGATGAGGGAAGTTTTACCCGATCTAAAATTAAAAAAAATAGTTTCGGTCCCCCAAAGTGGTCCGTCATCCTATTTTTCCAAGCGAAAACCTGAAGATGGGTTGATTTTGTGGGAAAAAGACGCAATAAGCCTATATAATCTTGTAAGAGCAGTAACCCATCCGTACCCTGGAGCATTTACTTTTTTTGGAGGAAGAAAGCTTTACATCTGGAAAGCCTATCCAAAGGATGAAGAACACTCGTTTAAACCAGGAACTGTAGTTTCCGAAACCCCTTTTTTTGTGGCAACCGGAAGGGGTTTCTTAAGGCTAGACAGGGTCCAGCTGGAAAAGGAAGAGGAGATGGAAGGTTCTGATTTCGCGAGAATTTACAATATGAAAGGTAAAGTCCTTGGAGGTATAACTTGAAACTTCTCATCCTAGGTGTGAACGGATTTATAGGGAGTAATTTAACGGAGCGAATCCTAAAAGATAGGGATTGGCATGTGTATGGAATGGATATAAGGGATGACAAAATCCGCGATCTATTAGGACACGAGAGATTCCATTTTGTAGAAGGTGATGTAACTATAAACAAGGAATGGATAGAGTACCACGTAAAAAAGTGCGATGTCATAATCCCCCTTGTGGCAATAGCAACGCCAGCCCTCTACATCAAGGACCCACTACGGGTTTTTGAGATCGACTTTGAAGCCAATCTTTACATCGTGAGACTCTGTGTCAAATACGGAAAGAGACTCGTTTTTCCGTCAAGTTCCGAGGTATACGGTATGTGTTCCGACAAAGAATTTGACGAGGATAGAAGCCTTCTCGTTTTAGGTCCAATAAGGAATCAGAGATGGATCTATAGTGCCTCAAAACAGCTTTTGGACAGGGTGATATGGGCGTATGGCTATCAGAAGGGCTTGAAATTTACGCTATTTAGACCTTTTAACTGGATTGGCCCCAAACTCGATGAGCTCACACTGGAGCCCGAAAAGGAAGGTAGTTCGAGGGTTGTCACGCAGTTCATAAGTAATCTACTTTTAGGTGAATCGATAAAACTCGTTGACGGGGGTTGGCAGAGAAGATGTTTCACCTACGTAGATGACGGTCTCGATTGCCTTTTGAAGATCATCGAAAATGAGGACAATAGATGCGATGGGGAAATATTCAACATCGGAAATCCAAATAACGACATAACAATCCGGGAGCTCGCATATAAACTGAGAGAAATTTTTATAAATCATCCTAACAACAAAAAACCGGATAAAGTACCAGAGATAGTGGAGGTAAGCTCAAAGGATTTTTACGGAGAAGGTTACCAGGACATGAGTTTCCGCGTGCCATCCATAGAGAAGGCAAAAAGGATACTCGGCTGGGAACCAAAGGTATCTTTGGACGAAGCCTTAAAAAAAACGCTCGACTATTACCTCGATCTTGTGGGAGCCTCTAAAAATGGCTCATAGTATGTTTTTCATGGTCGGTATTATCCACAGGGACAGAGAAGCTAAGGACCGTTTAGAGAAGATTCTAAAAGAGATAAAGCCTGACATAATAACTCTCGAGTTTACAAATTTCGGGCTCAACTTCAGAAAGAGAAACTTTCAAAGGATAAAAAGAAAGCTGGCAAAGATTTACCGATGGGGCCATGCTGATGCTATTATAGAATTCTTCTCAATCCCATACGAATATGAGGTCGCTAAAAATTACTCTAAGAGAACAGGCGTACCGGTATACTTTGCTGACATGGACTTTTTCTCCTTTTTTCACTTAAGATCAGCACTTGAATTACTGACCGAAAAAAA
The DNA here is from genome assembly GCA_025062045.1 of Thermodesulfobacteriota bacterium. Classification (NCBI taxonomy): domain Bacteria; kingdom Pseudomonadati; phylum Thermodesulfobacteriota; species Thermodesulfobacteriota bacterium. The sequence goes on along the minus strand of JANXAF010000009.1, from coordinate 56,139 downwards.
CGCCGAAGGTGTAAGGACTTTCAGTTATCAAGAAAGGAAATATACTGAAAAAAAAATTGCAGATGCTTACTTTTCAAAAAACCTTAAACTTTTTAGCTATTCGAATGAGATGAAAGTGAGAGACGAGTACGCTTCCAGGTTAATAGAAAGGATAATGAGGGAAAATGAGGGAAAGAGGATCGTTCACATATGCGGCTGGAGACACCTCATAGACGAATACGGTTACTTTTCGAGGCTCAACCCAAAAAAGATCTACGTTTATGATAAGGCTTTTTGTTTTTGATCTCGGCGGGGTGATCCTTCCTTTCGAACACACTCAGATTGCGGATAAGCTTTATGAAAAATCTTTGCTCCGTAATACTCTAACCCCGAAGGAAATATTCAATTTCCTTTTCGCTCACGAAGATGGGCTTGTGAATTCTTATGAAGAGGGAAAGATGTCGTCTTGGGATTTTTTCCTCCTCATAAAGGAAAGGTTTAAGCTAGAGCTGAGTTTCGAAGAGTTCAAAGAAGTTTGGAATCCAATATTTCAGGAAAACGAAGAGGTAAAGGAGATAATACACGCCTTAAAATTAAAAGGCTTTCCACTCTTTCTTCTAAGCAATACAAATGAACTCCACTTTTCCTACATAAAGGCAAAGTATCCAGTTGTTCACCTCATGGACAGATGGATACTCTCGTATGAAATAGGAGCCAAAAAGCCCAAAAGGGCCATATATGAGGCCATATTTGAGAATGTGAGTTTTTCCCCTCATGAAATTCTTTACGTCGACGACATCCCTCGATACGTTAAAGCGGCTTCCGAGCTAGGGATGAAGGCTGTCGTATTTAGCGATGCAGGATCTTTAAAGGACTTCATAAGACAGAACGGGGTACATATCGATTGATAAAATACCCTGAGATAGATCCTGAAATCTTTAGGATCGGTCCTATAGCTCTTAGATGGTACGGTCTTATGTATTTGATCGGTTTTTTAACCTCCTATTTACTCACGCTCTATCAAATAAAGAGGAGATATAGCTGGTTAAAAAGGGAAATCGTCGATGATCTCTATTTTTATCTGATTTTGGGGTTGGTTGTAGGTGCCAGACTTGGATATGTGCTCATATACAACATGGATTACTACCTTGAAAATCCGATTGAGATCTTTATGCTCTGGCACGGGGGGATGTCATTCCACGGGGGTCTAATAGGATGCATAGTTTTTGGATACGTTTTCGCAAAAAAAACGAAGATCCCATTTTTTTCGGTGGCAGATATTATAGTGGTCTCATCGCCCATTGGGATCGGCTTGGGCCGGATCGGAAATTTTATAAATGGGGAACTTTACGGAAGGGTAACGGATCTTCCCTGGGCGATGGTCTTTCCTTATGGCGGTCATCTTCCCAGACATCCCTCCCAGCTTTACGAGGCTTTCCTTGAAGGGCTTGTCCTTTTTCTAATACTATGGTTTTACCGTGAAAGAAAAAGGTACGAAGGGGAACTTTTTACTCTTTTTCTCGTTCTATACGGAATATTCCGGATATTCTGCGAATTTTTTAGGGAACCGGACGGTTTCGTTTTTGGTGTAATAACGAAGGGACAGGCCCTAAGTATCATCATGATAATCTCTGGTCTTGTGCTCATGTCAATCCTTAGACGGAAGTGAAAAAAGAAAATGTGCTATAATTTCGAGGTACCCAAATACCGCCTGTTGGGGCTTGGGTACGGCAAGAAAGGCGGATAACAAGTACCCCAACTTCAGCCAAAACGAAGGCTGAAAGAAGGATTTCCTATGAATAAGGCAATTTTGCGAGAGTACGATATAAGAGGTCACGTTGAGAAAGACCTAACTGATGAAACAGTCCTTTACATAGGCAGGGCTTTTGCGACTTTGATGCAAGAGGAAAAAAGAAAAAAGGCTTCTATCGGCAGGGATTGCAGGCTAACATCAAAACACTATAGAGACCTTCTGGTACGGGGTATGGTGGAAGGTGGTCTAGAAGTTGTCGATCTCGGGGTGGTCCCAACACCCGTTTTTTACTTTTCCCTCTTTAACTTGGATGTAGAAGGTGGGATTATGGTTACAGGAAGCCATAACCCTCCCGAATACAATGGCTTTAAGATCGCTTTAGGGAAATCGACCATATTTGGGGAAAAGATAAAATACATTGGCCAGATAATAGATGAAAAGAGGTTCGTAAAGGGAGAGGGAACTTTGACAACATACGAAAAAATCATTGATGATTATCAAGATTTCATGAGGAAAAACATAAAGTTATCGAAAAGATTTAAAGTTGTAGTTGATGCTGGAAATGGAACTGGTGGATACGTCGCGTGCCCCATTATGAAGGAGTTTGGTCAGGAAGTAATCGAACTCTTTTGCGAAATGGACGGCAGATTCCCAAACCATTTCCCAGATCCCACGATAGAAAGCTACATGGAGACTTTGAAAAAGACAGTGGTGGAAAAGGGTGCAGATTGTGGGATAGGGTTCGATGGAGACGCGGACAGGATCGGTGTTGTTGATGAGAGAGGAAATATCATCTGGGGAGACTATTTGATGATTATTTTTGCGAGGGATATCTTAAAAGAAAAAAAAGGAGCTTATTTTGTGTCTGAAGTAAAGTGCTCAAGTAACCTATTTGCAGATATAGAAAGACACGGAGGCAAAGCTATTATGTGGAAGGCCGGCCATTCCTTAATAAAGCAGAAGATGCAGGAGAGTGGCGCAGTCCTTGCCGGTGAGATGAGTGGACACCTTTTTTTTGCTGACAGGTATTTCGGCTACGACGATGCAATATACGCGTCCCTGAGACTTTTGGAAGTGCTTGAGAAAGAGGGAAGACCCTTGTCTGAACTTTTGTCAGATCTTCCAAAAATGTATGCTACTCCTGAAATAAGGATCGACTGTCCTGACGAAATCAAGTTTTCCGTAATTGAGCGTCTCAAGGAGCTCTACAGGGAGAAGTTTGAAACGATAGACATCGATGGTGTAAGAGTCGTTTTTAAAGATGGTTGGGGCCTTGCAAGGCCATCTAACACACAACCAGTAATAGTCTTAAGATTTGAGGCACAAAGCAAAGAATCGCTCGAAAGAATAGAGGAGATGGTCAGGGAAGACTTAATGAAGATAATGAAAGAGTATGGCTACTGAGAATCATATTCCTTTTTCTATCTCAAAGCCCGCAAGGTACCTAGGCATCGAAAAGAATGCAGTTTTTAAGGATCCCAGAAAGGTAAAACTCAGGGTGGCTCTTTGCTATCCCGACATATATGAGATCGGAATGTCTTACTACGGATATTTTCTCCTCTACGAATTTATGAATAAGTTCGAAGATGTGTGGTGTGAGAGATGTTTTGCCCCCTGGGCTGATATGGGCGAGTATATTGGGGCATCCACAAGAAAACTTGTAACCCTTGAGTCGAAAACTCCCCTTTTCGAGATGGACGTTGTTGGTTTTTCCCTGACTTATGAGCTTAACTTCACAAACGTTCTATACATGATGGAGCTCGGAGGCATTGAGAAATTTGCCGAAAAAAGAGAGAAAGGGCCGATTGTCCTAGGTGGCGGGCCTGTCATGATGAACCCATGTCCCTATGAACCTTTCTTTGACCTAATCGTAATCGGAGAAGGTGAGGCGATCCTCACAGAACTTTTAGAGAGACTTAAGGAGTTAAAAGGGCAAAATAGGTATGAGACTTTAAAAGAACTATCAAGGATGGAAGGTGTCTACTCGCCATTATTTCCAAAAACTAGAGTAAAAAGAGTGTACGTTAAGAATCTAAATGATTCTTTTCATCCTGTGCGGCCGCCTATCCCCACCGTTGGTAGTATCCATGACAGGCTAAATATAGAGATTTCGAGAGGGTGCGGAAATGGCTGCCGTTTTTGTCTTGCGGGCTACGTCTACAGGCCTTATAGGGAGAGGAGTTTGGAGTCTCTTAAAGGTATAATAGATCAAGCTTTAAAAGCGACTGGATACGAGGAAGTTTCTTTTCTGTCATTAAGTTCCGGAGACCATCCGGAGCTTTTTGAGCTCATAAGGTACATAAAGGAGTGTCATCCCGGAGTTTCCGTCTCTTTGCCTTCCATAAGGATCGGTACACTCTCACAAAAAGAGATCGAACTTATAGGAAGCATATCGAGAACAGGTTTTACTTTTGCTTTAGAGACTCCCTCCGAGAGGTTAAGAAGCATAATAAATAAGGACATCGATGTGGAGGCCTTGCATAGACAGATTTCTCTTTTGAAAAGATGCGGATGGAGACATCTTAAGGTGTATATGATGATTGGCTTGCCCTATGAAACCGAAGAAGACCTGGCAGAGCTTAAGATTTTTCTTGAGCCTATAATCAGAGAAGGGATTGACGTCCACGTAGCTCTCTCGCCCTTTATCCCGAAACCTCACACTCCTTTTCAATATTTTGGCATGGATGATGAGAAAACCCTAAAAGAAAAAGTAACTTTTATAAAAGGTATCCTTAGGACGAAAAATGTAAAACTCAAATATAGAGACATCAGGCAGGCTATGGCCGAGGCCATCATCTCTAGGGGCGATCGAAGGATCGCAGACCTCTTTGTTTATCTTAGAGAGAAAAACGTCAAGTTTGAAGCGTGGCGAGAGTTTTTCGATTTTCAAAAATACGTCGAATGGTTCGCCATGGAAAGTCTCGATATGAAATCGTATCTAGGTGGGAGAAAAGAGACTGACCCTCTCCCGTGGGACTTCATCGACTCGGGAGTCGAAAGGAAGTTTCTTTTGGAAGAAAAAGAAAGAGCCAAATTAGGGACAATGACCGTTGCCTGCCAAAACAGCTGTTCTTCCTGTGGTATATCCTGCATTAAAAGAATAAAAGTCAAACCAAAAGAATCCAAAGAGTGTCTGCAATCCATCCCAGCTTTGGAGAGCCTAGGCACAACAAAAATTACGCTGCGGTTCGGAAAACTGGGAAGGTCAAGATACATAGGGCATCTCGATACCGTAAGATGTCTAATTAGAGCCATGAGAGTTTCGGGGTTAGTTTTTAAGTACCACGGTAAATATCATCCTTTGCCAAAGATATCCGTGTCAGAGGCAATCCCATTAGGAATTGAGAGTACCTGTGAGTATTTAACAGCAGAAGTCATGAACCTAGATTACGATCTTAAACGTGTTCTCTCGGATATCAATCTTGCATTACCAAAAGGTATGAAGGTTTTTGAGATATTCCGAGGTGACTTTCCGTCTCAATTGCCGGTGACAGTTCTCGTTGTCGGAAAGAGGGATTTGAATGGGAAAAACCTCACTCCGTTAAAGGAAAGAAATGGGAAAATCTTTTTCTTATTTGAGGGGAGAAATTTAAAGGAACTCTTAAGAAGCGAAGGATTGGAAAGGGTAATAAAGATTAGAGAGGAGAAGGTACGTGCTTTCCGAACTGATCATAAATGTCACGTTCAGTGAGACAAGGATTGCCCTCCTTGAAAATGGGACACTCGTGGAGTTCTTTATAGAAAGGAAGAATGAGAAAGGGATCATAGGTAACATTTACAAGGGGAAAGTAACTAAGGTTCTTCCTGGAATGGATGCGGCTTTTGTTGATATAGGACTCGAAAGACCTTCATTCCTTTACGTGAAAGATGTAGTTATTGACCCTGGGACATACGAAGAATTTGAGGATACCAGTTACGTCGCAGACCAAAAAGATAGAATAGAGGGGGTCCTTGAGGAAGGACAGGAGCTAATGGTTCAAGTATCTCGCGGACCTTTTGGGAACAAGGGAACCAGGGTGACATCGAAGATAACTTTGCCAGGAAGACTTTTGGTTCTTATGCCAGCATCCACTCATATCGGTGTCTCAAGGAGGATACAGAACGAGAGTGAAAAAAAAAGACTTTATCAGCTTCTGAAAGAAATATGTCCCAGGGGCTTTGGTCTCATTGCTAGAACTGCCTCTGAAGGAAAAAGCAAGGAAGATCTGGAGGAAGATCTAAATTTCCTTATGCGGATATGGAAGGGTGTAGTCGAAAAAGCGGAAAAAGTTCATGCACCTAAGCTTCTTTATGAGGATATGGGGCTTGTCTTCAGGGTAATAAGGGACCTATATGGCCATAATCTCCGTAAGATTGTGATTGATGACCTTTCCCTTTACACCGCGGTTAAAGATTTTCTTAAGTCTTACCTTCCAGATCTCGAATGCGAGGTGATTCCTTACGACGGGGATGAACCGGTTTTCGAGGCAATGGGAATTGAGATGGAGATTGGTAAGATCAAGCAAAAAAGAGTGTATCTCAAGTCAGGTGGCTATATTGTCTTTGATTATACCGAGGCATTAACAGTGATTGACGTTAACACGGGCAAATACTTGGGGAAAAAGGATCTCGAAGACACAATCCTTAGAACTAACTTGGAAGCTGCCAAGGAAATCGCCTATCAGATAAGGCTCCGAAACATAGGGGGAATAATCGTCATAGACTTCATAGACATGGAAAGGAAGGAATCGAGAGAACTCGTTTTCAACACTCTCTGCGAAGCTCTAAAAAAGGACAGGATTAAAACGACCGTGTATCCAATAAGTGAGATTGGTCTGGTTCAACTTACACGAAAAAGAACGGGCAACGATGTTATAGGAATGCTACTTGACCCGTGCCCCCATTGCGAGGGCGCTGGGTTCGTAAACTCGGCACATTCCGTTTGCTATTCCCTTCTGAGGGAGCTCAAATACTTCTGCAAAAGAAGAGATGCTAAATCTCTAAACGTTTATCTCTCTTTTGAGCTTGCAAACCTCGTATATGAGGAAGAAAAAGAGGCCATAGAGTTTCTCGAGTCCAAGTATGGCAAAAAGATAAACGTCTATACGAGGCCTGATTTAGCTTTTGATGATTATAGGATAGAGATAGTCGTTTGATGGATAGCAAAAGGTGCTTTCTCTCTCCTGCCAAGATAAATCTAGTCCTTAGGGTGCTAAGAAAACGAGAGGATGGCTATCATGAAATAATGAGTCTTGTGGACATAGTTTCTTTATATGATGTAATTCGCATAAAAGAGACGGATGATGAAAATGTGGTCGTAAAAAGAATAAGTGGCCATATGCCCGAAACAACTACAAACACTATATACAAAGCGATCGATTTGGTAAGAAAGTTTACGGGGATAAAAAGGGGTATATTTGTAGAGGTCGAAAAGAGGATTCCACTTGGGAGCGGGCTTGGGGGGGCAAGTAGTAACGCCGCAACGGTAATCAAGGCCCTTTCATCCCTGTGGGATCTTAAGCTTTCAGAGAAGGATCTTTTAAGGATTGGAACTTTAATTGGTGCAGATGTCCCCCTTTTTATTTATGGAAAACCTTGTATAGTGAAAGGCATAGGAGATAGGATCGAACCTGCGAGTCTTCCTAAAATATGGTACGTGATAGTCTATCCAAAGGTAGAACTTTCAACTAAGGAAGTCTATGGAAGGCTTAAAATCGTGTTGACAAAAGGGGAAAATGATATTAAATTGAGAAGCGATATTAAGTCATTAGACGAAGTGGCAAGCATCCTGAGAAACGATTTAGAAGAGGTAGCATCGATACTATGTCCTACGATAAAGGTCATAAAAGACATGCTAAAACTTCAGGGAGCCAAAGGTGTCTCTATGACAGGTTCAGGATCCTCCGTTTTTGGATGTTTTGAGGACAGAGAGAGTGCGGAGAGGGCTGCGAAAAATCTTTTATCCTTTGGGAATGTCTTTGTTGCAAGAAGCACAAACGATTGATTTTAAAAAAAGCTCTTCACAGAAGTCTATTTCGGAAAGGCGGGATCATGGGCGAAGACAAATATAGTGCTCTTTTTGTGATTTTTATTCGGAAAAGGGTGCATAATACTATCACGGAAGCGGTATTCCCGCTTAACTACAGACAGAGACTTTCCAAAAGAAAAAGATAGACATTTGGGGCGTCGTCAAGCGGTAAGACACGGGCCTTTGGAGCCCGCATTCGGAGGTTCGAATCCTCCCGCCCCAGCTTTTTACGGGGGAATAAATGGTTGACAAATTGAAAATATTTTCGGGGAATGCAAACCGTGATCTTGCGATAAGGATCTGTGCCTATTTGGGCGTAGAAATGGGTAGGGCGAAAGTCACGACTTTCAGTGATGGGGAAGTAAATGTCGTTATAGAGGAAAGTGTTCGAGGCATGGATACGTTTGTTGTCCAGCCGACATGCCCCCCGGTCAATCACAATCTGATGGAGCTTCTGCTTATGGTTGATGCGCTAAAGAGGGCCTCGGCTCAGAGAATAACTGTCGTGATTCCCTACTACGGATACGCAAGACAGGACAGAAAGGTTGTTCCCAGAACCGCAATCAGCGCAAGACTAGTTGCCAATCTAATTACTGTAGCAGGAGCTTCAAGAATTCTGACTATGGATCTTCATGCGGGGCAGATCCAGGGATTCTTTGACATCCCTGTGGACCATCTTTACGCTTTGCCAGTTCAACTTGAGTATTTAAAAAGTCTGAAGGGAAATGCTGTGGTTGTGGCACCCGATTCCGGAGGGGTAGAAAGGGCAAGGGAGCTTGCAAAAAGGTTGGATGCCTCGATAGCTATAATAGATAAAAGGAGGGAGAGAGAAAACGTATCGAAAGTCATGCATCTCGTTGGCGATGTGAAAGGGAAAACGGCAATCCTCATAGATGACATAATAGATACAGGAGGAACCATAGTTCAGGCGGCAGAAGCAATCATGAATAACGGAGCTTTAAGTGTCCTTGCCTCATGTACTCATCCTGTCCTTTCTGGGTCAGCTGTGAAAAGGATAAAAGAGTCGCCCCTTAAGGAGCTTATAGTGACTAATACGATCCCACTTTCTGAAGAGGCGAAAGCGGTGGATAAAATAAAAGTTTTGGATGTGGCACCATTACTTGGGGAGGCCATAAAACGGATCCACAATGACGAATCAGTAAGTTCCCTTTTTGTATAGGCGAAAGTTTGGAGGTTACTATGGATGGAATTTATATCAATGCGGAAAGAAGGTCGATTACCGGAAAATCTGCAGCGAGGAGACTTCGGGCAAATAATAAGATCCCTGCTATAGTTTACGGGAAAGATATAGAGCCCATTCCTATTTCTGTTGATTTAAGGGAATGGAACAGATTTCACAGGAATCTCAAAAGAACAACCATAGCCACACTTAGGCTCAAAAGTGGCGACGGTTATGAAGAAAGACCGGTTATGGTGAAAGAGATTCAGCGGGATTATTTGGGAGATAAGGTTCTCCACATAGATTTTTTGCAGATCTCTATGGAGAGGCCAGTGGAAGTCGAAGTTGGTATCCATCTGGTTGGTGATTCGATAGGTGCTAAAAAAGGTGGGGTCATTGAACAACACCTTCATACTGTCTTAATCGAGTGTTTGCCAGGCCAGATCCCAGAAAGGATAGATGTCGACATATCCAATCTCGATATCGGAGATTCTATACATTTAAACGAGATACAAATACCCGGTGTGCGAATACTTGGAAACTTAGAAGTTGCACTTGTCACAATAGTTCCTCCAACCGTAGAAGAAGCTATTCCTGCTGCAGAAGCAGAAGAACCTGAAAAGATAGAAAGGGAGAGAAAAGAGAAAGAAGAGGATTGATTTTTTTGTGCTTTTGGTATGCGGGCTGGGAAATAGTGATTTAACCCTAAGAAATACCAGGCATAATACCGGATACTTCGTGATCGAAAAACTTTCAGAAAAATTCAAAGTGTCTCTCGATAGAGTCCTTGAATCTTGCCTCATCGGGATTTCCGATGAAGTAATACTTGCCAAACCTCAAAGCTTTATGAACCTTTCAGGGGGACCGATTGTGCGTCTCCTTAGGAAGTTAGGTTTAACGAATGAAAGTCTAGTTTTGGTTCATGACGATATGGACCTAAAGTTCGGTGAACTTAAAATAAAATGGGATGGAGGGGATGGAGGACACAGGGGGGTCAGGTCAGTTATAGAACATATCGGCACAAAAGAATTTCTAAGAGTAAAAGTGGGCATCGGGAGGCCTAAAAATGAGCCTCCAGAAGAGTACGTGCTTTCCCCCTTCACGGAGGAGGAAAGGAAGATCCTCCCGGAGATACTAGAAAGGGCAGCCATGGCAGTTGAAACTGTAATAAGGGAGGGAAGGGCAAAGGCCATGAGCATATTTAACAGAAAATGGAGTATATGAGAAAATGGGAGTTACGTGCGGTATAATCGGATTGCCAAATTCTGGAAAGACAACAATATTTAACGCGATTACGGGTCTTTCTGCTCCTAACGAGCCGTATCCTTTCTGCACCATTGAGCCAAATGTTGGTATAGTGTCTGTACCCGATGAGAGATTAGATAAGCTTGCCTCCATTTTAAAACCTGAACGAGTAACAGCCACAACGATGGAATTCTTTGACGTGGCAGGTCTGATAAAGGATGCCCATAAGGGGGAAGGCCTGGGAAATAAATTTCTGTCTCATATAAGAAGCGTCGATGCTTTGGCCCATGTGGTAAGGTGCTTCCACAGGAAAGATGTGACGCATATGTATGGAAGCGTAGACCCCATAAGAGACATCGAGATAGTAGAAACGGAACTAGTGATTTCGGACCTGGAAGTTATAGAGGATAGAATAAGAAAACTGGAGCGGATTTCAAAGATCTCTGGTGAGAAACAGAAAAAAGAAATGACCCTTCTATTGAGAGTAAAGTCCTTGCTTGAGCGTAATACCTTCATAGACATGTCCAACTTTGACGAAGAGGAATTGTCGATTCTCAAACCCTTAAATCTTTTGAGTTCCAAACCATTCTTTTACGTTGCGAACATAGATGAGGATTCTCTAAACTTTACTCCTTTTGACGAACTGGAAGCTTACGCAAAAAAAAGGGGAACAACCGTGGTTTACATATGTGGAAGGCTTGAAGAAGAACTAGCCTCATTACCCAAAGACGAAAAGAAAGTGTACATGGAGATGTACGGACTTAAAGAAGTAGGAGCCCTAAAAATAATAAGGACCGCTTATAGTGTACTGGGACTCATCACTTTTTATACGATTGTGGGAAAGGAAGTGAGGGCATGGGCTGTAAGACAAGGAACACGTTGCTCTGAGGCGGCAAGAAAGATCCATTCAGACATGGAAAGAGGATTTATAAAGGCTGAGGTTCTATCGTACGAAGATTTTTTAAAAACCGGATCAGAAAAGGAGGCTAAAGAAAAAGGTTATGTCCATATAGAGGGAAGAGACTACGTAGTAAAAGATGGTGACATTTTGCACATAAAATTTCACGCTTGATTCCGGAGGGATGCTCATGGATCTTACTGATCTGCAAAAAGACATAAAAAAAGCAGCAAGAGAATTTGCTGAGGGGGAGTTCAAAGAAAAAGCAAAGTATTTTGATGAAACAGAAGAGTTTGATTTTTCACTTCATAAGAAAGCGTGTGAACATGGATTCGTTGGAACTTTCATTAAAGAAGAATACGGTGGCCACGGACTTGGCTTTCTTGAACATTCTCTGATAACGGAGGAGTTTTGGAGGGTGGACCCGGGCTGTGGTCAGGCGATTTTGTCTTGTACGTTCGGGGCGGAGATGATACAGCAGTATGGGACAGAAGAACAAAAGCGAACGTATCTTCCTCCGCTCGTCAGAGGGGATGCGATTATGGGATTCGGTATAACAGAGCCGGACGCTGGTAGCGACGTGGTGTCGATAAAAACGAGGGCAGAAAAACGGGGTGACAGGTACATAATAAATGGGACTAAAATGTTCATAACGAATGGGTGCGTTGCCAATTACATCCTTATTTTCTGCATTACCCAGGCGGAAGAAAAGGACCCTCACAGAAGGTTCAGTGTAATACTTGTGGAGACAGAAAGAAAGGGATTTGAGGCCCAAAAGATCAAAGGTAAGTTGGGGATCAGGGCTTCAAATACAGCCGAAATAAAGCTTACGGATGTGGAGGTGCCAGTGACGAATCTTATCGGTAAGGAGGGCTATGGATTCTACCAGCTTATGGACTTCTTCAATAGAACAAGACTACACGTTGCGGCTCAAGGTGTTGGGGTTGCGCAGGGAGCTTTGGAAATGGCCATAAATCATGTAAAGAGAAGAAAAGCATTTGGCAAGACTTTGGCTGAACTTCAGGGTGTTCAGTTTAAGCTCGCCGAGATGGCGACAAAAATAGAGGCTGCAAGATGTCTTTATTGGAGAGCGGCGTATCTTCTTGACCACGGAAAGATCGACCCCATGCTAATATCGATGGCAAAGTGGTACGGTGGGGAAGTGGGTGTGTATGTCACAAATGAGGCCCTCCAGTTGCACGGCGGTTACGGTTACATCGCAGATTACGACATCCAGCGCTTCTATAGAGACGCAAAGATAGTTGAGATATACGAGGGTTCAAAAGAGGTGGAAAAGGCGATAATAGCGAGAGAACTCCTAAAAAGAGTCTTCTGATACAAGCCTTTTCCCCTCTTTTAAGAGCTTCCTTAAAGTGTACTTCGCCAAATAGTTGATTTCTTCGGGTGAAAAAATGCCAAAGAGTGTCTCTGGGACGTAGACTTCCAAGTTTGCCGGTTTTTCCTCATTTGCCTCGGATAGCCTCATAAGGAGTTTTACACCCGGTAGTACTGAAAAAGTGACAAAATGCCAAGGATCTTTTGAGATTTGGCCACCGAGAGACAGGGCACATTTTATAAAAAGATCTAGATCGTTACCGAATGCCTTTTCAACGCTTCTTTTCACTCCCTCGTTAAAAAAGGTCAGTTTTCTCAAGTTTGATAATTCGCATAGGCTAACCAAGGCTCCTAAATTTTTAAGATATTTAAGGAGGATTATCTTTGAAGGCATTTCCATAGTTCGTGTTCCTTCTTTTTTGAATAGTAAAGACGGTATTTCTACTGCTACTTTCTCACTGAGAAAAGGTATTTCTACAAGTAAGGTTTTGTCTTTTTCGTATTTGAGGTTCGTCTTTGGAAGGAGCTTTTCTAGTTCTTCTTTTTGAATCTCCCTTCTTAGAGTCTCAAGCTCCTTTTTTTGAGCTAATTTTTTTTGCCTTTTACTTTGCCACAATCTCTCTTATCTCCTCTATCTTCTTTTTATAGTCTTTGCTTTTAAAGATCTCTGTACCCATAACGAGTATGTCTGCTCCCAATTCAACAAGGAGTTTCGCGTTGGAAGCCTTGACCCCCCCGTCCACTTCGAGGAGGACTTCTTCCTTTTTTTCTCTTATCATGGATTTAGCCCTTCTTATCTTCTCGTACATGGAGGGTATAAATGTCTGGCCGCCAAAACCCGGATTTACTGTCATGATAAGAAGAAGGTCTATATAAGGAATGACCTCTTCAACCAAAGAGAGACTAGTTCCAGGATTTAATGTGACACCCGCCTTTTTGCCAGCCTTTTTGATAAAATCGATCGTCCGCAGAATGTGCTCCTCTGCCTCTATATGGACCGTTACTATGTCAGCACCGGCCTCAATGAAATCCCGAACCATCGATGCGGGGTTCTTCACCATAAGATGACAGTCCAAAGGTTTTTTCGTCACTTTCCTTATGGCTTCCACGATCATTGGTCCGATGGTGAGATTTGGAACAAAATGGCCATCCATAACATCCACATGGATGATATCGCACCCTGCCTCGTCCACTTGTCGGATTTCCTTTTCTAGATTCAAAAAATCGCAGGAAAGCAAAGATGCTGCAATAAGTACCCCTTGCATCTCAGCCTCCACATTTGACATTAAATGTTAAAACCTCACCTGGCCTCAATATGGAGCCTGCTTTTTTTTCGCTAGTGATTGTACATCTTGCGTCTAATGAATCTCCGTTAATTGAGACCACTTTAAAAGCTATTTTTTTGGAATCAAGTTCGTCCAGGAGTTCATCCAACGTGGAGCTTTTAAGATCAGGTACAACGAAAAAATCGTCAGGCCTTTTGCCCACAATCAAGACAACCCCACCTTTTTCCTTAATTTTTTCTCCGTACGCCGGTATCTGAGCTACCACTTTACCGTCTTTATGGCTAGGCACAAAAATCACCCTTAAAAGACTCAGTTTGTTATCTTTGAGTACATTTTCGGCAGCATCTAAAAAGAGGCCTCTCAAATCCGGTACTGATATGAGCTCAGGTCCCAGTGAGATGGTGACATAAACCTTCCTTCCGAGCTTAACCGGAACGTTCGGTTCTGGTCTTTGGCGCACAATTACCCCTCTTTCCACATCGTCCCTTTTTTCGTACTTGGAGACCTCAAGTATAAGACCCAAATCTTCAAGGATTTTTTCTGCCTCAGAAACATAAAGGCCTCGAACCTCGGGGCACAGAACTTCCCTCTTCGATTTTAAAAGGATACCCGTTGTTAGATACACGGAAATAGCGAAAATAGAAAAGAAGGCAATAAGATACAGGAACACCTTTAAGCGCATATCTTTTTGAACTTTGCAATGAAAAAACCATCCATCCCGCTTTTATGGGGTATAGATATGAAGTATGGTTCTTCCGTAAAAGGAAGAGCCCTCACAAGTTTAGCATTTAATTTTTTCTGAAACTTTTCTATAACCCAAAAAGTCTCTTCAGGTTCGAAAGAGCAAACACTGTATACGAGACTCCCTCCCGGTTTTAGTGTTTCCCAGAGGGCCTCAAGGAGGGAAAGCTGAATTTCCGCTAATCTTTGAATGTCTTCTTCTTCTACACGCCACTTTATTTCCGGATGCTTGTGAATGATTCCAAGAGAAGAACAAGGAGCGTCAAGAAGAATGGAGTCAAAGAGATTCTGTTTAAATGGTAAGGCAAGAATATCTCCCACTACGCGGAGTGCGCGATCTGAAACTTTTTTCACTTTGTTTCTAGACTTATCGATACATACCACTTTACACCGGCTTCCCCATAAGTCTAAAATTTGTCTCGTCTTTGTGCCGTAACCACAACACGCATCGAGTACAAGCTCCCCACCGGCCAAATTCATTGCTTCCACTGAAAGCTGGGAAGCCTCGTCCTGAACATAGATGAACCCTTCCTTGAAAAGGTCATCCTGAAGAAGGGGCATAAGCTTTTTTGTGTATAGAGCGTAGTTAAGATATTTACCTTTCTCAACGGAAATGCCTTTTCTGTTCAAAAGATCAATGGCCTCTTTCTGAGATATGAGCTTTGTGTTTATCCTGAGACCGAACCTAAGAGGTCTATTGAGACAAAAAAGGAGTGTTGCCGTCTCTTCCTTAAACCTCTTCTCCCACCTTGCAACCAGCCATCCGGGAAATGAATACTTTATCGAGAGATTAGGGGGATTCAAACTGTCCTTCGTACGCATGTGGTTTCTCAGAACCGCATTTACGAAGTTTCCAATCTCATCCCCCCATTTCGACTTTGCAAAGGAAACCGTCTCATTTATGACGTGATAGAATGGTTTCCTCATGAACTCGAGCTGATAAAGGGCTATCTTTAAGAGGATTTCTAACTGTTTCTTTGTCCTTTTTTTGACGTACAGTGAAATTAACCACTCAAGATAAAGTCTCCACCTTACAACACCCGCAGCTATGTCGTATATTAAGGATTTTTTCGACTGGTCAGTAATACTTCGGGAAAAATAACTATCTAGCTCTTGATCCAGAAAAGATCCCTTTTCAACCCTTTGTATGATCCGGATTAGCTCGTCCCTTGGAAGAGACTGACCATTACCTGAGATAGGCCATGGCCTCCAGTCTTCTTATCCTTTCTTCAATGGGTGGATGCGTGCTAAAAAGAGCGAGAATTGCCTCACCCCGTAACGGGTTAACAATGAACATGGGGGCTGTCGATGGATTTGCATCGACCATTGGGACCCTTGCTACTCCCAAAGCGAGCTTTCTCAAAGCAGAGGCGAGATAAAGCGGATTACCACAGAGCCTGGCTCCTCCTTCGTCTGCTAAGTATTCCCTCGATCTTGAGATTGCAAGCTGAATCAGCATGGCCGCGAAAGCTGCAATCACTGAAAAGATTATGAGTGCTAAAACGTTCCCAGCGCCTCCACCTTCTTCTTCCTCAGACGGTCGGCCTCCGAAAAACACCGTGAATCTCGCGAAATTAGCAAGCATGGTAATAGCACCGGCCAATGTTGCCGCTATGGTCTGAACAAGAATATCCCTGTGCTTTATATGTGAGATCTCATGGGCGAGGACTCCTTCGAGTTCGTCCCTATTTAGGAGTCTCAGTATGCCAGTTGTAACAGCCACAACCCCATTTGCTGGGTTCCTTCCTGTCGCGAAGGCATTGGGACTATCGTTTTCTATTATGTATACTCTGGGGACAGGAATATTTGCCTTCTGCGCCAAATTATAAACGATTCTATAAAGCTCAGGAGCTTCTCTTTCGGATACCTCTTTAGCCCCATACATGGCAAGAACGATCCTATCCGAGAACCAGTAGCTTATGAGGTTCATTGCCAAAGCTATGGCGAAGGCTATGTATGCTCCCTCTTTTCCCCCTATGAGACTCCCAACAAAGACGAATAGAATCGTCAGTGCGGTCATGAGAATGAATGTTTTTAAGTGGTTCATCTAATAACCCTCCTTTTCGCTTTTGATCATATTATAATCACTCAAAAAAATTCCTCAAGTATGATCCGGAAGTTTTTCTTTATAACTTTAGCGCCGGCCAGTATTTCTCCGTGACCGGGAATAAGATATTCCACATCAAGTTTGGAAAGCTTACGAATACTTTCCTTTAACAGCCCTTCATCTCCTCCTGGAAGGTCAAACCTTCCCACACCCATGTAGAAGACAGTATCACCGGAAATTAAAAGTCGTTTCTCCTCCCAGTAAATGCAGATAGAGCCAGGAGAATGTCCGGGTGTACTTATTATTCTAAATGTCTTTTCCCCGATTTTAAGCTTACCTTCTTTTAAAAATATCTTCCAATTGTTTTTCGGTAGTTGAGAACCGGAGGCTAGAAAGAGCTCTTTTCCCTCTCTAGAGATGTACTCGAACTCGTCGAAGCTTATGGCTTTTATAACATCGTCTCCGAAAAGGTCAGCTGCCTCCGAATGGTCTGGGTGGCCATGTGTTAAGATGATTAACTTTACGCTATCCACAACCTTTCCGTCATTCGCCATACCCTCGATCACATGATTGAAAAGATGCTTGTGACCCGGATCGACAAGAACAGGAATCTTTCCATCGATAAATACGGTATTACAGTTGTTTTCGGTAAAGGACATCCACGGATAAACGTACAAATCTTCTAAAATTCTCACGGCTCACCTCACAGAATATTTAGTCTTCCCTCTTCCAGGGTACAAACTTTTATGTCAGACCCAACCCCAGGAAGATTTTCAACAGGCTTAGTGAGATAGAATTTCCCCTCCTCGATCCATTTTTTGAGTATCTGAGCTATCTCAACTGCCAGAGGATAGCTGGAGACGGGATAGGCAGGAACGTCTCTGCCGTTAACTTTTATCACGCCTGATTTGAGCTCTGCGTAACTCACTTCGCCCAAAGATCTTTTTACATTTTCCGGGTAGTCAGTCCCGTAATCCACAACCTGGGTCCAAAGTTCGTCGTCGCCCCTGGATGTGTAGAAAGCCATCTCTTCGTCAAGGACTGGAATCGGTATTCCTATTCCTACGAAGATTGTTGCACCATATCCCAAAAAGCTTGCACCTCTAAGATACCTGGGGTTCATCGTCTTTGCATCCCCGATGACTGCCAGTGTACCAGCGGGCATTTTTGGAGTTCCATTTTCCGCCCTCGGAACATTTGGGTTATGTTGGGTGCCACGCCATACAACGAACCCTACTCCTCCACCCAAGAATATTTTTGTTCCTATGCCTATGGTCCTGTAATTTGGATCTTTAAGTAGAGGAGACAGTTGACCAGCACTACAGTAGTTCGCATTCTGCATGTTCGGTTTTAGGACTCCCATATACGTGTAGATAATCCGGTTCGAGAGGTTCACGGCCACATTGTAGTTCTGGTAACAGTTCCTCGGATTATAAAGGTAAGCCTCGTTCACGTTGTCCTTGTTTATGTACGTCTCTATCCGCCTTCTTGGATAGCAGTCGGTCCCATATGCAAATCCTACGAGCTTTATGTTTTTTCCCGCAACAAAGTCTTCTATTACATGGCCACCGCCGTATCTGAATAGACCAGGATACACTGAGTTTCTGGGATCCTCATCAGGAAGAGCCGTGGCTCCGATATATATGTCGACTGCCGCAAGACCTGTGTAGGCGGGAACGTCATTTAAAAAGCATCTACCTCCCCCAAGTTTAATTCTCGGACTCGAATGGCCAAGATTTATGAACATTCCGGTACTGCACATGGGACCGAAGGTTCCCGTTGTCACAACATCGACAATCTGAGAAGCCTTTTTTACCCCTTTTTCTTTAGCCAGTTCAACCATCTCTTCTGCGGTCACAACGACGACCTTACCCCGTTTTATCTTTTCATTTATCTCTTCTATGGTCCTCAAGTCTGCCTCCTTACAGATTCGCTTGGGAGCTTAGATTATAACGCAAATCCATGTTAAGCGGAAAGCAGATTTAATCGACTCGATCTTCCATCTTGGAAGATAAAAGATCGCTTATCTCTTTTGGCTTATTTTTTTCCGGATCTATCTTTAACCTTTTTACCCTGTTTTTTAACTTTTTGAGGAGCTTTTTCGCCCAAGGGAACTCACTTGCGAGGATTGCCAAACCTAAAGGTATGAATACAAACGCTGGCCCAGGCAATACTATCATTGCTATACCTATGAGAAGAACAATCGTTCCTATGAAGGCAACCGTTACCTTTCTTATGATCCTCAGACAGTGCATAAACTTTTATTCTTTTACCACCACTTTCCACCTTTATCAACCTTGCTAAAAGAAAAGGATCTTTGGAACTAGGAGAGACTGGCTTGACAGACAAATTTCCTTTATGATAGTTATGAGCCTAAAACTGTAATTCCCTCAAGTATGTCCGGAGCATCCGAGAAGTGGCGCGAAGCCTTGCAACAATACTTCTTCTTTTTGGGTTTTGGATATCACTTTCCGGACTTGTGGATCTCTACCATTTGGGCCTTGGAATATTAAGTGTTCTTATCGTCTTTTACATCTCAGGGGATCTCTTCCTAAAAGAGAAGCCTGGCAAAAAAAAGGCAAAAGAATTCGTAAGATTCATTAACTACATACCCTATCTCCTCTACAGCATATTTCTGGCGAATATCGAGATCATAAAACTCGCCCTACACCCAAAGATGATGGATCTCATAAGCCCGCATATAGTAAGGTTCAGATCTAAACTTAAAGAGGACCTACCTATTGTGACTTTCGCCAACTCTATAACCCTTACGCCTGGAACTATCACTGTTAAAATAGAGGAGAATGTACTTTATGTTCACGCAATAGATATAAAAGCCTCAGGGCAACTTCCAGGAGAGCTTGAAGAGAAAGTAGCGGGAATCTTTAAGGACTGATATGCACCATTTGATGGTTTTCTCAGCTATAGTTCTCTGTATCACGATTCTTATGTCCCTTTACAGGGCAGTTTTCGGTCCCACAGTCTTTGACAGGATCATAGGTTCAGGTTTTATAGGAACAAAGACAGTGGTGCTCATAGTCCTTATAGGGTACATATTCGGCAGACCTGATATGTTTCTGGATTTGGCAATCGCATACTCCGTTTTAAATTTTATCGGAACATTGGTGATATCGAAGTACATTTTAAAAGGTAAAGAACGGTAGAATCCTTAAAGGATCACGATGCTAGAGGAGCTCATAACATGGGTTTCTTCAGTCCTTATTATATCGGGGTTATTCGTTTTTTTCTGTGCGGCAATTGGTTTTTTGAGGTTTCCGGATTTTTATACAAGAATGCACGCAACCGGAAAGGGCGACACACTGGGTATACTCCTTGTTCTTTCTGGGCTGATTTTGTATGGGCTATACAAAGATTTTTCGTGGATGGGTCTCATCAAAGCGGTAAAGATATTGACCCTTGTTGTTTTCTGGTATGTTGCTAGTCCCACAGCAACTCATGCTCTACTTCGTGCCGCGTTCGAAAGCGGGATCGAGCCTTACACTAAGAATGGTAGAGTGATCATCGACAAAGTGGACACCGATTGCGAGGACAAAAAAAATGTACGAGATACTTGATGTTTTTTTTCTGATCTTCTCCGCGATTGTTGCCTTTTTTGCTCTCCATGTTAAGGATCTACTCGCTTCAATTGCTCTTCTTTCTGCTTTTAGCTTTTTTATGTGTCTTTTATGGGCAGAGCTTGGAGCTGTGGATGTTGCCTTCACTGAGGCATCGGTGGGAGCTGCGATAAGCACAGCCTTCTTTGTGGCAGCACTGACACATCTAAAAAGGAAGGCAAAGGATTGAAGAGGATCTTTTCTTTGTCATTTTTATTCCTCTTTGGACTTCTTCTTTTTTTTGCGACTACGGATTTTCCCCCGTGGGGTGACCCGTATCAGCCGGCTTCGGTTCACGTCTCTCCTCGCTATATAGAAAAGTCCCTCTCCGAGACAGGGGTTCCGAACGTGGTTACTGCTGTGCTTGCGGATTATAGATCTTACGACACGCTCTTTGAAACATCCGTTATATTCACAGCAGCAATTGTTGTCATATATCTTTTGGGAATCCGCAAATGCTAGAGCGAGATGAAGACATCATATTAAAAACAACTGCTCGGATCCTTTCACCCCTTATCCAGCTTATGGGTCTTTATGTGTATGCACATGGCCATATAAGTCCAGGAGGTGGCTTTCAAGGCGGTTGCATATTTGCGGCAAGCTTCATCCTCATGGCGATCGTGCTTGGTGTCGATGAGGTGATAAAAAGGATCAAATATAGACTCTTTCTTGTGACCGTGGGTTTCGGTGCCTTCCTTTACGCATTTTTAGGTTTGATATCGGTTCCGATTGGAGGGGAGTTTTTAAACTACGCCTATCTTAAAAAAATCTTCATGTCCTGTGAAGTAATGGCCAGGTACTACGCCATAGCGGTTGTTGAGCTCGGTGTGCAGATCACGGTCACTGGTTCAATGTTTGCGATATTCTATTACCTTGCGGCAAAAGGTAACTCTCGTGGATCTAATAGTTTCTAAGATTCACTACTGGACTCATATAGTCCTCATAATCATTGGACTTTATGGGATGATGATGAAGAGGAATCTTTTAAAAAAGCTTGTCGGAATGACGATCTTCCAATGGTCCATAATCCTTTTTTACATTTCTTTATCCGGAAAGAGAGGAGGATCCGTACCGATAATAATCTTCGAGAGTATGGGTAATAGTAAAATTCCAATAACTGAGCCTCTAATGTACGTAAATCCGCTTCCTCATGTGCTTATGTTGACCGCTATTGTAGTTGCGGTTGCCACAACTGGAATCGCACTGGCATTAATCATCCTTACGAACAAACGATTCGGGACGGTGGAAGAGGACGAGATACTAGAGAAATTGAAAGAAAGATGAGTGAGCACTATCCCGTTTTGATTGTAGCCTTTCCCCTCCTCATGTCTTTCGTTACATATATGTTTGGAGTCTTTTCAAAAAGATTCCCTTACTATTTGAGTCTTGTAACATCAATCGTCGTTGTTCTCATGAGTGGAAAGCTACTCCAAACAGTAGTCAATGGAGACGGAAGGGTGCGCTACTTTATAGGAGGATGGGAGCCACCCTGGGGTATTGAGTACGTAATCGATTACATCAACGCACCTATTCTTGCATCCACATCGGTTATATTTTTTCTCCTTCTTCTCTTTACAAGGAACATCGTAGAAAAGGAAATCCCACACAATAAAACAGGTCTTTTCTACTCGCTTCTACTTTTGCACTTGACAGGTCTTTTGGGTGTCACAGCAACTGGAGATACTTTTAATCTCTATGTATTACTCGAGATCCTATCATTTTCAGCTTACGGAATAGTAGCAACGGAAAAAAAGGGTTCAGAATTCTTCGCTTTTAGGTACATGATATTTGGAACTATTGGAGCCTGTTCTTACCTCTTGGGGGTTGGGTACGTTTATATCCTTACAGGATCACTGAATATGATAGAGCTTTCAGGCATACTCCCTGAGCTTCCGCACTCAAAGGCCCTCATCTCAGCCATAGTCTTCTTTTTAACCGGCATTCTCATCAAGATGGCATCATTTCCTGTCCACGTCTGGTTACCAGATGCGTATAGTTATGCCCCTTCATGTGTTACGGTTTTTCTCTCTTGCCTTTCAACAAAAGTGGCCGCTTATATTTTGATCAGGTTAGTAGTTGCCATCCTTTGGCCAGCACTGGGTGAAGGTCTAACTCTTGTCTTCGAATTTTTGGGGGGTATAGCCGCATTTGGAATTCTTTTTGCGGGACTCATGGCGATTGCTCAAAGAGATGTTGTACGTGGT
Source organism: Thermodesulfobacteriota bacterium (assembly GCA_025062045.1). Classification (NCBI taxonomy): domain Bacteria; kingdom Pseudomonadati; phylum Thermodesulfobacteriota; species Thermodesulfobacteriota bacterium. The sequence goes on along the minus strand of JANXAF010000009.1, from coordinate 33,850 downwards.
CTTTCATATATAATCATCTCTGAGATAGGATATATACTCCTTGCTTTAGCCTCTTTGAATTCTCTTGGTCTTAAAGCCGCCATTCTCCACGTGATAAACGACATGTTCATGATGGCATCCATCTTTTCTATATGGGCCTTTCTTTACGTAGCAACAGGTCTATCGCAGGTAGAAGAGTGGAAGGGACTTAGCCAAAGCTTCCCCTTAAGTGGGATTATCCTCATAATCTCCGCCCTTTCCATCATAGGCATTCCTCCACTTTGCGGTTTTTTCAGTAAATGGTACATACTCCTTAGCCTTTTGAGCTCTAAGAAATGGGTTCATTCAGGGGTGATAATCTTAAGCGGGCTTTTAAATCTGATATATTTTTTCAGGCTCATAGAGAATTTCTATTTCCAAAGTGAAAAAGGACATAAATATGGCTCTGGCCCAAAAGTCGAGGTGGAGAAGATATTTACTCTTGATAAGTTTGCTATACTCGTACTTGCGGGATCTCTTCTTCTTTTGGGACTCAAAAATAGATACATCATGGAACGGATAATATCACCTGGAGTGTCCGGGGTCTTTTAGCGATGGAATCCATAGAAAAACTTGCACTTTCTTTTTCTGTCTCCCTTCCTTTTATAGGAGCCGCTCTTATTCCTGTCTTTGCCCAAAAAAATGAAAATTTAAGGGATCTTTCTACGGTTGTAATATCGATTTTTACCTTCATTTTTACAATGGTGTGTACTTTAAAAGTGGCGGATGGATCTTTATTAGAGATGAGGGTTTTAACGTTTGCTGAGAATGTCGATTTCTATTTCAGAATAGATGCCCTTGGTGCGACATTTGCGACACTTTCGTCCTTTTTGTGGATCTTCGTCTCAATCTACTCCATTGGCTACATGCGTGCGTTAAAAGAGCATAGCCAGACAAGATTCTATTTTATGTTTGCGGTGGCGATTGGAAGTGCACTGGGGGTAGCTTACTCTGGTAACCTTTTGACTATGTACATGTTTTACGAGATCTTGTCCTTGTCGACGTATCCTTTGGTACTTCACAAGGAGACAGAGGAGGCGCTGAAAGCGGGAAGAAAATACTTGGCGTATTTGCTTTCAGGTGCCGGTCTTGTTCTTTTTTCCATGATCCTTCTCTATCTAACGCAGGGGACTACAGATTTTTACGCGGGAGGCCTATTCGACAAAGGATCAGATCCTCTCATTTTGGGATTGATCTTTTTTCCGCTATTTTTAGGATTCGGAACGAAGGCAGCGATTATGCCTTTTCATGAATGGCTTCCCACCGCGATGATTGCGCCAACACCCGTAAGCGCTCTCCTTCACGCAGTAGCAGTGGTAAAAGCCGGTGTCTTTTGCGTTTTGAGGACGGTTCTCTACATAGTGGGACCGGATGCCATCTCAGAAAGCTTACTTTTTTCGATCCCAGCTATTCTCGCCTCCTTTACGATCATTGTAGCAAACGTTTTGGCCATCTCGGAGAATAATCTGAAAAAGAGGCTTGCTTTTTCCACAATAAATAATCTTTCAATAGTCATACTCGGGACTCTGCTTCTGACTCCATCAGGGATAAAGGGTTCTATTCTTCACATGGTCTACCACGGATTTATGAAGATAACGCTTTTTATGTGTGCTGGCGCAATATATGTATCGACAAGAAAAGAGCTAGTAAGTGAACTCGTCGGTGTGGGACGAAAGATGCCTTACACTATGTTTTCCTTTGGAATATGTGCCATTGGACTTGTAGGAATACCGCCTGTTTGCGGATTTCTGAGTAAGTGGTACCTCTGTGTTGGAGCAATCGAAAAAAAGGAGATCGCATACCTTTTAGTTTTTCTCACAAGCGCCTTACTCGATGCTGTATACCTCTTACCCATAGTTTTTCGAGGGTTTTCTAAAGACGGAGAAAGATCCGTATCCGGTGTGGCACATAGCGAGCAGTGGCTTCTTCTACTACCCATTCTCGTCACTTCTTCTTGTGCTATCTTTTTGTTTCTATTTCCTGATTCCTTCTTCCACTTTTACGGACTTTCGGCAAAAGTTGCAAGATCGGTACTGGAGTATTAAGAATGAAGAAAATGCGAGTCCATGTAATTGCCTTAGCAATCATTCTTGCGAGTTTTTTTACACCAACAGAGGAAGCCCATTTCGTATGGGAGAGACTCCCGATCTTTAGCTGCGCCTTTGGCTTCTTTGGGACACTGGCTTTGATCGTTTTGGCAAAACTATTAGGAAAACGTTTTCTAGAAAGGGACATAAATTACTATGATTGACTTTTTGCATCCTGTAGTTTTTTTCCTGATCTCTAGCCTTCTTTTGCTGATTTTACCCTCTAAGATTACAAGATCGACTGTCCTTTTACTCTTTCCCCTATTTTTGCTTTTTTATCTTTTTGGGTTAGAAGAGGGTGAATACTGGCTGGTAAAATTCGCGGACAACGAACTTCTTCTTGGAAAGGTCGACAGACTGAGTCTTGGATTTGCGTATGCCTTTGCGGTCATAACCTTCCTTGTCAACCTTTACGGACTCCACATAGAAGATAAATCTTACCACCTAGGGACCCAGCTTTATCAGGCTTCTTCGTTTGGTGTTGTCTTTGCAGGGGATTGGCTTACATTTTTCGGGTTCTGGGAGCTTATGGCTATAGGTGGTTTGCTCATCGTCTTAAATGGTAAGAAAAAAAGGTCACTGGATGCGGCTTTTAGATATCTCATCCTCCACTTACTGGGCGGAACCCTCCTTTTTGCCGGTCTCTTGATGAGCACTGATTATACCCAATCGATTAGGGTATCCGAGTCTTTTGAGTTAAGCTTGGCTTCTTTTCTTATTCTAGTCGGCTTCCTTCTTAACGCGGCTTGTCCTCCCTTGCACGGTTGGCTTCCCGATGCCTATCCAGAGGCAAAGCCCGAAGGTACGGTGGTTCTCTCTGCCTTTACTACGAAGGTTGCGGTCTACGCACTTGCGAGGGTCTTTCCCGGGTTGGAACTCCTCGTATGGTTGGGAGTCATAATGGCGTTGTACGGGATTTTTTACGCAATTTTAGAGAACAACTTAAGAAGATTACTCTCCTACCACGTAATAAGTCAGGTAGGGTACATGGTCTGTGGAATAGGCCTTGGAACGTTTACGTCGATAAATGGGGCCGTCGCACATGCGTTTTCAAATATCCTCCATAAATCACTCCTACTTATGGCTGTTGGATCGGTGATTTATGCGACAGGACGAGAGGAGATGTGGGAATTTAAGAACATAAGGATTTTTAAAACGTTGAGATTTTCCCTTTGGATCTATATGGTTGGGGCTTTTTCCATATCCGGAGTGCCGTTCTTTGCAGGTTTTTCGACTAAAACGGTACTCATGTTTGCGTCTGCAGAATTGCACAGGCCAGTAGTTAATACTCTTTTACATCTTGCGTCTTTGGGCACATTCCTCTCGATAGCCCTTAAGCTCCCATACGGTACTTGGCTAGGGAAGGAAAGAGGATTCGTAACCGTAAAGATCCCGAAAAACATGTCGATCTCAATGGTTCTCCTTTCCTTTCTTTGTGTGATGGTCGGCGTATATCCTCCGCTCCTTTACGCGACTCTGCCGTACCCCATGGGTTTCGATCCATATAACCCTTATAATGTAATTACTACGCTTCAGCTCTTCGCTTTCTCCTTTTTTGCCTTTTTTATGCTCAAAGACAGATTCTCTTTCGATGCCAAGATAAATCTTGATGTGGACTGGTTTTACAGAAAGTTTGGAACTTTATTCTTCCTCATATCTCACAATAAGTACAACCTGAGGCTCAGAATTCAGAGTTTCATTGCGGATCTTGTAAATAGGGTTATAACCCTTAGCCAGAATCCGGTTCAAAATTACAGAATTCTCATAAAAAGAGTAGAGTACTTACCGCGAAATTTCGATCCTCCCAAAAAGGCATACGATATAAGTCTCGGAATAGGTGCTTTTCTCGGAATCTACGGATTAATCGCTCTCATCTTTCTTCTCTTTTGAGAAGGCGTAGAATATAAGCCCAAAAACGACACTCAAAAACAGAAAGAAAAAAGCATACTCGTAGGCGTAAGGAGGATAGCCTTTGTTTTCTTTGCCAAAAAGCTCGATTATTGAGCCCATAACCTGCATAAAAAAGGCCCCCCCTGCCATTGTGAAAAAATTGACACTGGACATAACCGTTCCTGATATTTCGCTCGGAAAAAGACCCTTTATGTGCGGATAGAGTAGTATCCCAAAACTATTGAAAAAACCGACAAGCCAAAAGATGACAAAAAAGGCGAAAGCACTCTCTATTTTTACAACTCCAACAAAGAAAAGAAGGGACAGTGCGTAAAACGAAACGCCGATAAGCACCGTTTTTTTTGGCGATTTTAAAATCCTATCCGAGATATACCCCGCAAAAGCTGATCCGATGATTGTGCCAAAAGAAAGCATCATGATTATGTTTCCAGCGAGAACAGGGTTAAACCCCTTAACATTTATGAGATATGGTCCAAACCAAAGCCCCTGTATGGCAACGAAAGTTCCGTATCTTGAGAATGCGAGTGCTGCCACTTGCCAGAAAGAGAGGTTTTTTATTATGCTCGTTACAGCTTCCAATGGCTTTGGCTTCGATTCCGAAATTTCCCTTTTTTGCTTTTCGGCATCCTTAAGCGTATGGAAAAGGAGAAATGAGATGAAACAAGTCAGGATCCCAAAAATGACAAATGTGAGTCTCCATCCTATGAAAACATTCATATAAGCAAGAGGAGAGGAAGCAAGTATGTTCCCTATGGTTCCAAAGGAGAGAAGTAAACCGGAATATGTGGCAAAACGGTCACTCGGAAATGAAAGTACAAAAACTTTTAAGGATCCCATAAGAGATGCGGACATTCCTATGCCCAAAAGAATCCTTCCGAGAAGGAGGAATTCAAATTTGCTCGATGCCGCAAAGACGAATGAACCAAGACCACCAAGAGCAATAAGAAAGGACATAACTTTTCTTGGCCCGACCCTGTCAAGGAAAAGACCCATGGGTACCTGACAGAGGGCAAAAGAGTAAAAAAAGGCTCCACCTAGAATACCAAGATCCTCAGCCTCGATTTTGAGTTCTTCTATAAGCGTGGAAGATATTACTGCTGGAGAAACTCTGTAAAACTGTGAAAGCGTAAAGGCAGAAGAAAGGAGAGTAAAAATGAGTAAAAGCCTTCTCCTTTCCATGTAAGACATATAACGCGAAACGAGTGATAAAGGGAAGAAAGAGTTTTATTTTTTGAGCGGAAAGGATAGTCACACTCTCGTTGCTTTTTGGGGTGCTTCGTAGTATGATTCAACCGACTATGGATCTCGATGAGTTTGAGCTCAGAAGGTACAGAAGACAGATAATAATTCCATCAATAGGGGAAGAAGGTCAAAAAAAACTAAAAAACGCAGCGGTTTTTATAGCAGGAGTGGGTGGTTTGGGATCTATCTCCGCATTCTATCTCGCCGCAGCGGGTGTTGGTAGACTTGTCATCGTCGACAAGGACTCTGTCGATCTCGGAAATTTGAACCGACAGATTATACACACAACTTACGATCTTGGGAAAAAGAAGGTGGAGTCTGCCAAAGAGAAGCTCGAAAGGTTAAACCCCTATGTGAAAATAGAGACGGTAAGTACGGAGATAAATGAAGATAACGTTCTTTCCCTCATAGGAGACTGTCAGATAATAGTTGATGCGATGGACAACATTGAGGGAAGAAGAATAATGAATAAAGCAGCATACTCAAAGAGGATACCCTACGTCTTTGGAGGTGTTGAAGGGTTTAACGGAATGGTCACAGTGTTCGTTCCTGGCGAGACAGCTTGTTTTGAGTGCATCTTTCCTAGAAACCCCGAAAAGAAAGAAGAGATAGGAGTGATTGGACCATCCCCTGGAATTATCGCCTCAATTCAGGCTATGGAAACGATAAAGTTTATTCTCGGACTTGGCGGAACACTTAAAAATAGGCTTCTATTTTTTTCAGGTTTAGAGATGAGCTTTCACGAGATAAGGATTGAGAGAAACCCTAAGTGCGCAGTCTGTGGGAAAAATGAGTAAGCCTATAGGAAAGGTCTATATTGCGGGGGCCGGTCCTGGAGATCCTGGTCTTGTAACCTATAAATGCTTTGAGATACTGAAAAAGGCTGACGTAATCATATACGATTACCTAGCATGCAAGGACTTGCTCTCTTATTCTAAAGTCGGGGCGGAAAAGATATACGTTGGCAAAACAGGTTCTACCCACGAGATGGAGCAAGACGAGATAAACGAGCTTATGGTTAGAAAGGCTAAGGAACACCCAATAGTCTTAAGACTCAAAGGGGGCGATCCTTTCATATTCGGAAGGGGAGGGGAGGAGGCTTTATATCTTGCAGAACAAGGTATCCCTTACGAGATCATTCCTGGCGTTAGTTCCAGTTTCGCAGTTCCCGCCTTTGCGGGAATCCCTCTGACCCACAGGGGATTGTCTTCCCAGGTTGTGATAGTTACAGGCCACGAAGCCGAAGGAAAAAAAGACTCAGCTATCGATTGGAAGATGTTAGCCACGTTTAAAGGAACGATCGTGGTTCTTATGGGAATGAAGAATTTGGGAAGTATAACAGCAAATCTATTGGATTCAGGAATGGATCCTGATACTTCGGTGTGTGTGATCGAATGGGGTGCCACCCCGAAACAGAGGGTTCTTGTATCGAATATCAAAAATGTAGATCGAGACGTAAAGAACGCTTCCATGGGTCCCCCTAGTGTGGTAGTGATCGGAGACGTTGTAAGACTCAGGGAGAAGCTTAAATGGTACGAAAAACTGCCTCTTCATGGAAAGACGATAGTCGTCACAAGACCCCCACATCAGGGCTTTGAGACAGCGGCAATGCTCAAAGAAAGAGGGGCAAACGTAGTCACTATACCTGCAATTGTTATAACCCCGATTATCCCAAATGAGGCACTTACCAAGGCACTAGAGTCGCTTCGTTCGTACCACGGGATTATCTTTACTAGCGTAAATGGAGTTAAGGTATTTTTTGAAGCCTTATCAATGAAGGGGATGGATTCTCGCGATCTTTATGGGATAAAAGTCTTCGCCATAGGACCAAAAACCGCATCCGAGCTGAAGTTATACGGCATAAGAGCAGATTTTGTTCCAGAAAGATATCTGTCTCAATCAATAATTGAGATTTTGGGTAAGATCGAGGTTAAAGGAAAGAAGTTCCTTTTTCCTAGAGCTTTGGAAGGAAACGAGACAATTCCTAAGTTTATCCAAGCATCTGGCGGGGTCTGTGACGTAATTCCAGTATATAAAGCGGAGGCACCACCAGATAAGCAAAATATTGAAGAAATTCCGGACATGATCGCGTTTATGAGCTCATCGGCTGTTAGAAACTTTGTCACGATGTACGGGAGAGAGGTCTTGACAAAGACAAAGATAGCGTCGATAGGACCGGAAACAACTAAAACACTGAAAAGCTTTAACATTGAGATTCATGTCGAGGCCAAAAGACACGATGCTTTGGGCCTTGTTGAAGAGATAGAGCGATTCTTTAAAGGAACTTGTTTGTAATCCTCTGTATTCTTTTCGCTTTTGGAATCTACGTACAAAGTATTTTTCAGTTTGAGCCTTCGCTTGTTTTCTTTTCCCTTTTTATCTGCTTTCTAGCTGGCCTTTTATCCTTTGGAAGAAAACCTTTACTGTCTATCGTTCTCCTCCTTTTTTCGTTTTTCCTTGCAGGAATTTTAAGGCTCTCAATAAGCACGATTTGGGAACCAGTTCCAGAAAGATACAAGGACATAAGTTTCTTCTTCGCAAAAGTTGAGGAAAAAAATGAAAGAGGTGCCATCCTAAGCGTAAAGGATCCAAAGGAACTTCAAGGACTTAAAGCTTTTTTTAAAACCGAGGGATTAAAAGATGATATTAGAAGCGGAGATTCGATTGCGCTTCTCGGCAAGCTTCAAGAGCTTAATCCTCGTCTCAAAAACCCATATCTTGTTAATTGGAGATGGTTAAAAAGTCTTGAAGGTGTCAGGTATCGCATCTCTGGTTATGTCATAGAAAAAAAAGAAAACCCGGGCTTTGTGGCCAACTTAAGAAGACTTGTGGAAGATAAAATAGAAAGGCTTTCGCTATCCCAAGAAGGGATAATAAAAGCGTTAGCCCTAGGCGATAGAAGTTCAATAGATTCCCAAGTAAGAGAACTTTTCTATAAGACAGGAACCGCCCATATACTCGCAATATCTGGTCTTCACATGGGTGTTATTGCAAGTTTTTTCTTTTTCATAACAAAACGGCTTTTGGGAATATCTTTAGCCCTTAGACTTTCCGGAAATGAAAGCAGGATCTCCGCCATTCTTACACTTCCCGCGCTCACCTTCTTTATGGTTTTCTTCGGAAGTTCCCCATCGACAGTAAGAGCGACGTTGATGATCGGCATATACATGCTTGCAGTTGTGCTTGAGAGGCAAAGGCATATACTGTCGACACTTGCATTGAGTGGTCTTGTGATTTTGGTTTTATCTCCACATTCTCTCTTTACACCTTCTTTTCAACTATCCTTTATGAGTGTCCTATTTATCGTTATATTCTTTAACAGATTTTCCCTACACCTCCGTAAAATTAAAAACCGGGCCTTAAAATGGATAGTGGGATCGATAATTTGCAGCCAAGGAGCCTTACTGGGAACACTTCCTGTTACACTCTATCATTTTTACGGCTTTAACCCGCTTTCTTTTCTCTACAATCTGATTTCTGTTCCTCTACTCTGTGGCATCACAGTTCCCCTCACCCTTTTAGGAGCCTTTGTTCCGTATGCTGATATTCTTCTTAAGATTTCGGATCTCCTAATCAGATTCAATCTGCGAATCCTCGAAATAACTGAGTTCGGTTACATCTTCCCCTTTTTTCGACCTCTTCTTTTTGAGAGTCTTCTTTACTATGGCCTGCTACTTTGCCTGCTCTACCTAGACAAAAGAGGGGTTAGGTTTCTATTTTTGTCCGTTCTTATCCCTGTTATCTCTCTTTACGCCTTTTACACGTACAGCGAAATATACGGAGACAAGCTATGCGTAAATTTTTTAGACGTGGGATCGGGAGAAGCTATCCTCGTTGAGGCCCCAAACGGCATAAGGCTAATGGTGGATTCGGGAGCTGCGTACGGAGACTTTGACGCCGGAAGATCCATTATTACGCCCATTCTTCTCTCAAAAAAGATTTTGAGACTCGACTATCTGATCCTTACCCATCCCCACGGAGACCACATAGGAGGATGTTTGAGCATCCTTGAAAATTTTGACGTTAGACGTACTGCGATAGGTCCTTTTGTCTCAGAAAGCGCAATGATGACTAAGATCCTCGAAACTCTAGACAAGAAAAACGTTACTTTGGAAGTATGGCGGGAAGGACATTATCTTGCGTTAGGTAATGAGCTCCACATTTATGTTATCAACCCTCCCAAAGATTTCTTATACGAGGACGCTAATGACAACTCTATTGTATTCAAACTAGTCTATAGGGACGTTTCTTTTCTGTTTACAGGGGATATAACCGAAAAAGTTGAGAATCGCCTAATAAGCCAATTTGAAAAACTGAATGCGGACATTCTTAAGGTGCCACACCACGGAAGCTTGTCTTCGAGCTCTGTCGGCTTTTTGCTTGCAGTGAGGCCAAAAATGGCCATTCTCACGGGAAGAACGAAAGAAGGCGAGTTATCGAAAAGAGTTCTTAGAACCTACGAGATTTTAAATATCCCTGTATTGAGCACGTCGGATTCTGGGTTTACAAGGGTTTGTACCGAAGGAAGTAAGCTTTTCGTGAGCGTGTTCTCGAAATAGCCGTGCTAACTTTAAAAAAGGGGTTTTTTCTGATAAACTTAACTATGAAGAAGAATATGTCCCGCTCAAAAAAGAAGGAAAAAAAGATCTTTCTCGAACTTAAAGAGAAAGATCAGCCAAAGTCAAAAAAAAACTTCACTTTTCTTTACTTTGTCCTTGCTTTCATCGCAATCCTCATTCTTAATACTTACCTTTTTACAGAGGAAGTAAAAAACATTCCTTACAGCGAGTTTCGATCGATGATTGGCCAGGGTAAAATAAGTGATATTGTCATCAATGCGGAAACGATTCAGGGGACCTACATAAAAGACGACGGAACTAAAGGCAAATTTGTAACAAATAGGGTTGAAGACCCAAACCTCGTAAAAGATCTTATGATGCACAATATCAAATTTGCGGGTCGCCACGAAAATAAGATTGCCAAGGCTTTTTTTTCTTGGATACTACCCTTTATCATCATTCTGCTAATATGGAATTTTCTCCTACGGCGAGCAGGGGGTGCACCTACAAGTGTGCTCAGTTTTGGAAAAAGCAGGGGAAAGATTTACGGAGAGGACGAGATAAAGATAACCTTCGATGACGTTGCCGGATGTGATGAGGCAAAGGAAGAACTAAAAGAGATAATTGAGTTTTTGAGAAACCCGTCGAAGTTTTTAGAACTTGGGGCAAGGATTCCTAAAGGAATCCTACTTGTTGGTCCGCCGGGAACAGGAAAGACTTTGCTTGCGAAGGCTGTTGCCGGGGAGGCTAAGGTTCCTTTTTTCAGTATGAGTGGTTCGGACTTTGTGGAGATGTTCGTGGGTGTCGGAGCGGCACGGGTTCGGGATCTTTTTGCCCAGGCTCAGGATAAGGCGCCTTGTATAATATTTATAGATGAGCTTGACGCTTTAGGAAAAGCAAGGGGGCTTAATCCTTTGGCTTCCCATGATGAGAGAGAACAAACCTTAAACCAGCTACTTGCCGAGATGGATGGTTTTGACACAAAAAGAGGTGTAATCATAATGGGAGCCACCAATAGACCCGAAATACTCGATCCAGCCCTTTTAAGACCGGGTAGATTCGACAGACACATCCTTGTGGACAGGCCCGATATAAAGGGAAGGGAGGAGATCCTGAAGGTACACGTGAGAAACGTAAAGATAGATAAAAGCGTAGATTTAAAGGTGATAGCTGCTAGAACGCCTGGTTTTGTTGGGGCAGATTTAGCAAATTTGGTGAATGAGGCAGCCCTTCTTGCCGCTCGAAAAGGCAAAAACAAAGTTACAATGGAGGAGTTTGAGGAGGCGATAGATAGGGTGGTTGCCGGTCTCGAAAAGAAAAGGAGGGTGATGAGCAAGAAAGAAAAAGAGATCGTCGCGTATCATGAGGCGGGTCACGCACTTATGGCTGAATTTCTAGAAACAACCGATCCAGTCCACAAGATCTCGATAATTCCGCGAGGTATCGCGGCTCTCGGATACACTCTGCAGTTACCGACAGAGGACAGATACCTCATGACCAAAAAGGAGCTCTTCGATCGGCTCTGTGTCCTACTTGCCGGAAGGGTTGCAGAGGAAATAATATTTGGTGAAATCTCCACAGGTGCCCAGAATGATCTTGCAAGAGCAACGGACATTGCGAAATCGATGGTTAAAGAGTATGGAATGAGTGAAAAGATAGGTTACGTAACATTTGAAAGGGAAAGAAAGCCTCTATTTCTTGATGTGGCTCCAACTTTTACTGGAAAGGATTACAGTGAGGAAACGGCAAGACAGATAGATGAGGAGATAAAAAGGCTGATAAACGAAGCGTACGAGAAGGTCAAAGAGACCCTCACAAAGAATAAGGAGCTTTTAGAAAAAGTAGCAAAAACACTCCTCGAAAAGGAGTCCTTAGATGGAAACGAGCTCCGGGCCATCATTTACGGCGCAAAAGATGGGGAAGTCAAACTTGGAGAAACGGCAGATAGACCTAATTGAGGAATCGATTCTGGTCATGAAAAAATTTAGCGATTTAAGAAGGCTCTATAGAAATAATGCTCTCTCATTTTCGAAGGTTGAGGAATTTGTCGATGATAGGGGAAAAAGTTGTCTATTCAGGTTAAAAGAAATGTGTCACGAGCTTTTCAGAAATTCCGAATCCGCATCTTACAAAGAAAAGCTCTACGATATAACAGTGGGATATATTTTCCATGAAGCTATGAAGCTAAGAGAAAATGTCTATCAACTGGAGTATTACAGACCGAAAACGTTTATGGTCAAGGACAAAGTGGGAGAAAAAGAGAAAAAGATTTTAAAAGAGATGGAGTATCTAATCGTCAAAGCCGAAAAAAGGCTGAAAGAGGGATTTCTGGAATTGAAAAAACTGATAAAAGAACTTTCGGAGCAGCTTAAAGACCTCATATTGACATACAGAAACAATCAGCTTTTGCCCCGCTTTATCTTAGAAAACCAGAAGATCTTCGTCTCAGTATATGGCAGAAAAAGGTTGGGTGAGATGGTGAGAGAGCTTTTTAGCGATGGGAAAAAGAAATTGTTTTTTCTTGCGGGATTGAGTTACCTTTCGAGTGACTATTACGATGAGGCTAGACTTGCATTCAGAAACGCCTTGGACTCGGGAAATCTGAGGAAAGAGGCACTTTTTTATTATCATTATGCTTCCGCGTTCGCCTGCTATCTTAAGGGAAAGATTAAACAATCGGTAATATCTGCCCAGAAAGCATTAGAAGCCTCAAACATAAAAACTGTGCCTTCGCAACTTGTCGAGAATTTACATGGTCTCATATCGGATTTAAAAAGAGAACAGAAGACAAAAAGACACATTTAAGGAGGTTGGCTATGCCAATATTCGAGTATTCATGTCTTAAATGCGGTGAAGAGTTTGAATGCATAATATTTAAAGACGAAAAACCTGAGTGTCCAAAGTGTGGCTCGCTAGAGGCCGAAAAAAAGATGTCGACATTTGGTATCTCTGTGGGTTACAGATTTAGACCTTCCTCTTCCGGTTCCAAATCTTCCTGCTCTACATGTAGTTCATCGAGTTGCTCCGGTTGTTCCTGATCTAGCTTTGGAAGAATGGATCTCCCCCAAAAGGTAAAGAAGCTAATCACAAGGGAAGGTCTCATAACACCAGGTGACCGGGTCTTACTTGCAATATCCGGGGGAATAGATTCGGTCAGCCTTTTTCATATCCTTCGCGAGCTTAGAGCTGAGCTGTCGTTCGAGCTCGAACTTGCCCATATAAACCACGGATTGCGGAAAGAGGAATCGGATAGAGATGAGAGCTTCGTAAGAGAGCTTGCCCAAGAGTTTCGCATTCCCTTACACGTAGAAAGAGTAGACGTTTATGCTTATATGAAGAACCATGGTATGTCAGTCCAGCATGCTGCTCGAGATTTGAGGTACAAATCACTATTTGCCATTGCTGAAAGGGGAAATCATAGTCGGATTGCAGTTGCCCATACACTGGACGATCAGGTGGAGACTTTTTTACTTAGGGTGCTAAAAGGGACTGGATTGCGTGGAATTTCATCTATCCCTCTAAGAAGGAGCCTCATAATACGTCCTTTTCTCTATGTTGAAAGATTCGAAATCGAACGATACATAAGAGAAAAGGGGTTTAGGTACGTTGAAGATTCATCCAACAAGAAGCTATGCTACGAGAGAAACTATTTAAGGCATAGAGTAATTCCGCTTCTTTATAAGTTAAATCCTCTCTTTAAGCAAAAAATTGTGGCTCTTCTTGATGACTTATCCAGAGTTAACGAGACCTTTAACGAAAAAGCTGATAAATTTCTTAAAAATAGCGTCATAGCTAGCGATAACTTCTACACAGTTCAAATCGAAAAACTTCGCTTGCTAGATCCGGAAACAAGGTTCAGGGTAGTAGGGATCTTACTTGAAAAATTGAACGATCGGTTCATAGTGCAGAGAAACCATATGGAACTAATAGAGAAACTACTAGTTTCACAAAGGCCTTCGGCTTTCGTTAAGCTTCCCTTAGGACTCGAAGTAAGAAGATGCTATGAAAAATTGATATTTGGAAAATTTCTTCCAGAGGAGAAAGTGGATCTAGTGCTTCCCTTGGTAGAAGGAACGAACCCTCTTGGTGTTTTCAAATTGGAGATTGAAGTCAGAAGATTTGAAAAGGGTCCCGATTTTGATCCGCGTTGTGCTTCTAAAATGGTTGCCTATTTAGATGGCGAAAAGGCAAGGAATATTTCTGTTAGAACATTCCGTGAGGGAGACCGTTTCATTCCTTTTGGGTTAAAGGAATGGGTCAAACTCAAAGATTTTTTTATAAGAAACAAAGTCCCAAGGTGGCAAAGAAGAAAAATACCCATTGTCGTTTCTGATGGAGAGATCGCCTGGGTGGTAGGAATGAGAATTGACGAAAGGTTTAAGATCACGGACAGAACAAAGACCGTTCTGGAGTTAAAAGCTTACGCTTTTGATGATTCTGGCGTTGCTACATCTGGATGGTAGGCTATCTCTTTTTATTGACAGAAAACCCACAATGTTGTAATAGCAACTTCGCAAAATTTTAAAAAAGGAGATAGATATGATATCAGGACGTGCAAAGGCACTTAAACCATCTCCAACCCTTGCAATATCGGCAATAGAAAAAAGCCTCAAGGCTAAAGGTGTTGATGTTGCAGGTTTCGGGGCAGGTGAGCCTGACTTTCCCACTCCCGAACATATAAAGGCAGCGGCAATCAAAGCGATAACAGAAAATTTTACGAAGTACACTCCGGCAACGGGAACCGATGAATTAAAAGACGCGGTTATCGAAAAGTTTAAAAGGGATAACGGGCTAACTTACTCGAGGGAAGAGGTGATAATAACATGTGGAGGAAAGCATGCATTGTTTAATCTTCTCCAGGCCATAATCGATGAGGGCGACGAGGTTATAATCCCTGTGCCGTATTGGGTTTCATATCCGCCCATGGTTGAACTTTGTGGTGGAAAACCAGTTTTTCTAGAGACACACGAAGAAGAGAATTTTGAAATCGACTTTAAGAGATTAAAGACACTACTAAGTACCAAAACAAAAGCCATCATCCTCAATTATCCTTCCAATCCTGCAGGTTCGGTTTACAGTGTGGAAACGTTGCGTCAAATTGGCGAACTAGCAGTGGAGAGGAATCTCATCATTATATCTGACGAGATCTACGAAAAAATCGCATATGACTCATACGAGCACGTAAGTATCGCTTCGATAGATGAGAAAATAAAGGAGAGAACCATAATCTGCCACGGCGTATCCAAAACATACTCTATGACTGGGTGGAGGATAGGTTTTGCGGCGGGAAACAAAGAAATTATCAAAGCCATGGGCAATATCCAGAGTCAGAGCACCTCAAATCCAACATCGATCTCTCAGGCTGCAGCACTGAGTGCTCTTACAGGACCGCAGGATTCTGTGACAAGAATGGTTGAGGAGTTTAAAAGAAGGAGAGATTATATCGTACGGGAGCTAAATTCAATCCCAGGAATAAAATGTTTCAATCCAAAGGGTGCGTTCTACGTTTTTCCTAATTTCAAAGCTATAATAGGGAAGAGACATAAAGAGAGGGTCATTGATTCTTCGACGACACTAACACAGATGCTTCTCGAAGATTATCATGTGGCGGTCGTTCCTGGAATCGAGTTTGGAAAGGAAGGGTATTTGAGGCTTTCTTTTGCCACATCCATGGATGTGATTCAAAAGGGGATTGAGAGGATTCAGAAAGCAGTAGAGGCTTTAAGTTAAGGTCTATCTATTTGACTTTTTTCGGAGAGGGACGGATACCGGTCCTTAGGTATGTGAAATAATCATCTATTATCTTTTTGTGGTCGAAGGCTAGATTCTGAGGGAGGTTATTTTCCGAGAATACTTCTGCCGACACTGCATCATCTCTTCCTTTTAAAGACCCAACCCCTTTTGCGATAAAAACCACCGATACAACGTGAAATCTAGGATCCCTTGCCGGGTCAGAGTAAGTGTAAAATTGTTCTAAAAGTTCGACATTTAAGGATGTTTCTTCCTTTGCTTCCCTTATTGCAGCATCTTCCAAGCTTTCACCTATTTCCACAAATCCACCTGGGAGAGCCCACCCATATGGGGGATTCTTCCTCTTGATAAGAACTATCCCTCCTTCGTGCTCAATTATAAGATCGACGGCTAGGTAAGGTGTCTTTATCTGTCTTGCCATAACTTAAGAGGCTTTTCTCATTTTTTTCGCAACAACAATTAAGGTGTTGCCTCCCATTATTACCTCGGGCTTAAGTGTTAGATCTGTTCTTCGTCTATTTTTGACTTCTTCACTTAAGAAAAAGCTGAAGATCCAGAGCACAAGAACCAAAGGATAGAACAAAAGTTGCCGAACCTTTGTCTTTTCCTTCATTATTGATACTATCTGAAGATCATTTACCGCCAGTATGAAGTCAAGCACTGTAATGGTGAGGGGAGTGTTATGAAAATCGTACAAATTTCCCCGCTCGCGGTATTCTTTAATCGATTTTGGTCTCGTAAGGTAGCCTGTTAATACGTACTTAATCCGCTTCTCCATGTTGCAATAGTTGGGTATGGTAAATATGGCATATCCTCCATCTTTTAAAACCCTGGACATCTCAGAAACAGCCTTATATGGATCTGTCGTATGTTCAAGACCCTCGACACAAAGGACATAGTCGAAGTAACCGTCAGAAAACGGTATTTCTTTCGTCATGTCAATGTAAATACAAGGAATATCCGGTATTTCGAAAACTTTTGGGTCTATTTCTCCGCACATGACAGAATAACCTAACTTGGCGAGTTCCATTGCGAGATATCCTGTACCGGCCGGACAGTCGAGGACAAGCCCTCTTTTTTTATCCTTAAACCAGCTTATCACAACACCATAAATCTCAGATCGACCCTTTCCACGAACCATTCTCTTTCGGGATAATTTTTATCATATCTTTGGACTGTTATGAAGCAAAGATGAGTTCTTGACTTGGAAATGGTGGTCTGGTAAAAATGAACCAGTGATCCGCTTTAGGAAGAAAATTCAAAGGTTTACGTATCTTAGCCCACTTTACTCCTTTCAACCGTTCGAAGGTGTGATAGAAACAAGATGGGATCCTTTAACGAACCTTACATCCAGGATTATCCACTTTCCCAAAAAAAAATTTGAAAAACAGGAAGTTGACATTTTTCCAAGGCTTGCCCCTCCGGAGAGTTGCCCTTTTTGTCCCGAAAACATAGAGAAAATGACGTCTAAGTTCGAAAAAGATCTATTTGGATGTGAAAGGGTAAGGGAAGACGGTGTCACTGTTATCCCTAATCTTTTGACCTTTGATAAGTACTGTATAGTTGCCATAATTTCGGAAAAACACTTTCCGGATATCTTAGAAATTGTGGAAAACGGTTACATAACGAAGGGCATAAGGGTCCTTGTCGAGCTTTTAAGAAGGATCACAACTCGAGATAGGCAAGTAAAATATATGTCCATCAACTGTAATTATATGCCCATGTCTGGAAGTAGTGTACTTCATCCTCATGTTCAGGCAATAGCGGGAGCAACTGGTACGAATTATCATCGGCTAATGGTAGAGAAGAGTAAATCCTTTTTTAGGACCCACGGAAAAGTATTTTGGGAGCTTTTAAAAGAGTGTGAGAGTGAAAAAATGGAAAGGTTCGTGGGAACGATAGGAAAGACCTTCTGGTATACACCTTACGCACCAAAGGGCAACATGGATATTGGCTGTATCTTTAGTAAATCATCCATCCTTGATCTCGATGAAACTGATCTTTGTGATTTAGAGACAGGTCTCAAAAGGGTTATTAAATACTTTGTGAGCGAAAACATATTCGGTTATAATTTTTCACTATTTTCTTCCGTTCCAGGAAATGAAAAGTCTTTTAGGGTAAACCTGAGAATCTTGGGAAGAAGGTTTCTACCGCCCGTTGGAGCTTCCGATACGAATTACTTTCACACAATTCACTTAGAAACTACTGCCGTTTTTACTCCTGAGGAAGTTGCAGAAGGGTTGAGGAAGTATTGGAATTAAAGGGCAACGCGTGAAGAAGAGTTCTTTTTTGGAGCGGATCGGCCTAAGGACAGTAAGGGAGCTCATAGGGGTGGATATTGGAAGTTCAAGCATTAAGATTTGTGTTTTGGAGAGAAGAAGAAAGGGATTCAACCTAAAGCGAATGGCAAAAAAAGATTACGACAGAGAGTTACTTAACGAGGGAGTGATAGTAGATGAGGCATACCTTGCGGAGGAGATAAAAAGACTAATGAGACTAGAGGACGTAAAAGGACGGGATGCGAGTTGTGCGCTAAGTAGCTACGCAACCATGATAAAAAAGATATCTATCCCGGCTGTCGGGGAAGAGGATCTTCCAGCCGTAATAGATGCGGAAGTACAGACACAGATCCCTCTACCCGTAAAGGACATCTTTTACAGCTACGATGTACTCGGACCCGAAGCGGAAAGGGAAGGTTTTATGGAGGTGATAATCGTTGCCGCGAGAAAGGAAATCGTGGAAGGATATATGAACACTTTTGAAAGGGCAGGACTCAACCTCAGAATTTTAGACGTTGACATCATAAGTGTTGCCAATGTAGTCGCGGAGATTTACGAACCGAAGGGAACAGTTGTTGTTGTGGACATAGGTGCCTCTTTCACGAATATCGCAATACTTAAAGGCTCTAAAATAGAGTTTACTCGTGAGATAGCTATGGGAGGGAAGTATCTTACCGGTCAGATAGCAAAAACCTTCAAGATTTCCCAAAGCGAGGCTGAAAAAAAGAAGATCGGTTCAGACCCAGAGACTGCTTACCTCTTCGAGGATTACATATTCAACATCACGGGCGAGGTTACAAAGACGATAAGGTTCTATAAATCGGTAAAGGCTTCAGAAATTATAGAAAAGGTCTATCTCACCGGTGGTAGCTCTCTCCTTCCGGGGTTGAAGGAGAGGTTAGGTGAAGAAACAGAGCTCAGTGTGGAAATCATTAATCCTTTCCTTCTTCTCGGTAAGGATTACAAACTTGATCACACTTTGGAAGAGTATGCTGTTTTTATGCCGGTTGCACTACAACTCTCGTCCCGCGTAAGGGATTTACAATGATACGGATCAACCTTCTGCCAGTTCCTGAAAAAAGACCGACTACAATAATAGACCTTCAGATATTCTCTTTTTTGCTCTTTTTAGGACTCGTCATTGTTGGAATCCTTTTGTACTCCACAAATAAAAGAATATCGGAACTAAGTTCCAGAATCGAAGAAACAAAAAAGAGGATTGAGAGTTTGGATAGTGTCTATAAAGAATACATAACAATGGAAAGGGAGAAAAAAGAGATTCAAAAAAGGCTCACCATTGTACAGACGATAAAGAAGGGTAGGGCACTTCCCGCACGAATCATGTACGATATTTCTGGAATTGTTAAAGAAACAATCTGGTTACGGAGCATAAAGAAAGTCGATGCCCAAATTGTCATTGAAGGACGTTCCATCGAAAGTGAGTCTGTTGCAGACTTTATGGAACAGTTTTCAAAACTCCCATACGTAAGGAACGTGGAACTTTTAAGCGTCGAAGAGACCGTTGAGGAGGGCCTTCCGGTAAAAAAATTCATTCTTCAAGGAGAGATCACCCTTTAAGCTTTATGGAGAGGAAGGCTTTTTTGAAAAAGTTAGAAAAAGTTCCTAGACTAATTAGGATCCTTGTGATCTTCTTCGTAAACTTGATCATTGTCTTTGGCATTTTCAGTTTAGTCGTGAAACCGAAGATAGAGAAGGAAGTGAGACTGAAATCGGAACTGCAGGAATTGGAGAGAAAACTTAGCCAGCTCATAGGCATCGCAAATAGATTCGATGAAATTAAAAGAGAACATACGGAACTTAGAAAAGCGTTTGAAGACGTGATAAGGGAACTTCCGGAAAGCAAAGACATCCCGAATCTCTTAAGAACTGTTTCTAACATCGGTGCGGAATCGAAGGTTAAGCTCACTAAATTAGAACCCAAGGCCATGGAACAGAAGGATTTTTATGCTGAATTCCCGTTTGAAATTCGATTTTCTGGGCCTTACCACAACATTGGTTACTTCTTTGACGGGATAAGAAGGGAAAAAAGGATAATCCATGTGGTCAATTTCTCTTTGGAAGCCAAAACTCCCGCATCCCAGGCTCTTATGCTGGAGGGATTATGCACGGCGAAAACCTATGTTTACACGGGAGAAAAACCGAAAGAACAAAAGAAGTCAGAAACTTCTCAGAGAAGATGAGGTATAGAATTTGAAGCTAAAGAAGAAGGTATACTTAATATTTCCCGTACTCATTTTCCTCTTTGTGATCTCAGCTTACTTTTACCGAGGATTTCTAAACGATTTGAAAAGTTCATGCAATGAATTTGTCAGAGATTCTGTGGCAAGTATCACGAAGAACTGGAGTGAGAAAGAACTCCTTTTGAGGGCTAGCCCAGACTTTACAACAAAAACGAGCATACACGAGTTAAAGAGATCATTTGCGCTATATTCCGAAAGGCTTGGAAGCTTAAAAAGTATTATCGATTTAAAAGGCAACATAAAGCTTACTTTGAGTTCAAAAGGTGCCGTGGCAAAGGCAAATTACACAGTTTATGCTCTTTACGAAAAGGCAAGGACTAATCTAGAGACAGCTTTGACCTACAGCGACAAAAGATGGAAGATAGAGAGTTTCTCGGTTATACTCCCGCCTGGTGAAACAAAAAGGGAAGAAGCTAAATTCGTCGCCGAAAAAGGAAGGGGTACGGAATCAAGGTCTGATGAGAAAAAACATGTCCAAACTCTCCATGACGGTAAAGATTTTCAGATCGATAACTTCACTTACACTTCAAAAGACAAAAGGGATCCGTTTTTCGCGTTAATTCTCAGCCAGAGAAAGAGAATGATCAAGGAAACGGAAGATAAATCGGGCTATGATCTCGAAGAACTTAAAGTCGTTGGAGTTCTCAAAACAGAAAGGGAAAAATACGCCTTAATGGAGGACAGGCAAGGTTACGGAGTTCTGTTTAAAAAGGGTGATTATATAAACAAAAATCTCTGGATTGTGGATATAGCTGATGACCGAATTGTTTACGGGTATAGATTAAGAGACGAAGTTCGCACAGTCGTTGTCGATATTCCAACAAAAAGATGAGTAAAACCAAAAGGGGAAGGGAGAAATGATTAAGTACTTGCTTCAGATTCTTATGCTCTTGCTTTTACCCGTTTTTGTTTTGGCCCAGGATCCGCATAAACCTGCTTTGGTATCAATGGATTTCATAGACGCAGACCTTCGGAACGTCTTACGCGGACTTGCAGAGATAGCGAAGAAAAATATAGTCATTGCAGAAGATGTGAAGGGAAAGGTGACTCTAAAACTGGATAATGTAACTTGGGATGAAGCCCTCGATGTGATTGTAAAGATCACAGACAATGTAAAAGTTGAGGAGGAGAATATCATACGGATAATTACACGTAAAAAGTATGAGGAGGAGAAGGACAGAGAGAGAAAAGAAAGAGAATTCATCCAGAAGGAAAGACTCGAGAGAATCAAACAGGGTGAAGAGTTCGTAACCGAAACCATTTTTCTCAACTACACTTCTGCCACGGAAGTTGCCAAAGTATTGAGGGGGGAGCTTGTCGGAACCACCCCTGGGGCCCCTCAAGCTCAACTTAGAGGGCTCCTTTCCGAGTACGGTGCCTGTACTCCTGTACCCTGGAGCAATGCTATCATCATAAAGGATACGAAGGAAAACGTGGCCCTTATAAAGAAGATGATAAAGGAACATGATTTTCCTCCAGCACAGGTTCAGATTGAAGCTAGGATCGTGCAAGCTTCGTCCGATTTTTCTAAGGAACTCGGGGTCCAATGGGGTGCTACATACAAGTGGAGAGCAAAAGAACTAGACAACAAAATGGTAGAGCTCACTGGTAACGTTGACTTGTCCGCGGCAGTAGGCCCTGGTGTAGGTGGGAGACTCGGTATCTATATAGGCTCTGTAGCGGACTCGTTGAAACTAGATCTCCAATTAAGTGCCTTAGAAAGGGAGGGAAAGGGCAGAGTCATATCTAACCCCAAAATAATAACAACGGAGAACAGACCTGCCATAATAAAACAGGGTCAGGAGATTCCTTACCAGATCATCACGAAGGAGGGAACGCCACATACGGAGTTTAAGGAAGCCGTGTTGTCCCTTGAGGTTACCCCTCAGGTGACAAGGGATAACAACGTAAAATTAAAGATTAGGGCTACAAAGGACCGTCCGCTCCTTCCGGTGCCTGGTGGTATCCCTATTGATAAAAAAGAAACCTCCACCGAAGTTATCGTAAGGGATGGTGAGACAGCGGTTATCGGTGGGATTTATGAGGTTGAGGATTCTGATTCGGTTTCCGGTCTACCTTTCTTAAGGTACGTCCCTTTGCTTAAGTGGTTCTTCAAAAAAGAAACGAAACTGGACAAAAAATCGGAGCTTCTCATTTTTATAACCCCAAGGATAATTAAAAACGCCTATATGGAAGGGGGATAAATGAAAGGTTTTGTTCTCATTTTGCTCATTTTTTCATTCCTTTTGTGTGCGACATCCACCGGATTCTGCGATACGTTCCTTTACGGAAAGGTAATTGGAACACATAACAAAAAATTATTTTCCGCAACAGGTGAAACCGTAGTCGTTAATCTTGGTCAAAGACAGGGGCTCGTAAAAGGAGACATATTGAAGGTTACAAAAAAGGACGGTATGGTTAAGAATTTTGTCGGTGATTGTGTCATTTTAGAGGCTTTCCAGGAATTTAGCTTGTGTGAAATCCTCAAAACAAACATGGAAATAACGGCCGGAGACGAGGTACGCGCAACATCTTTTCCGTTTTCTGATGAGAAATTAAGACCAATAGTAACATGTGTTTTAAACTCAATTCTTGAACCATATCCACCTTTGAGAAAGGTTTCTATCTTCATTTCTGGAATTTTTGACAGAGAAAACAGAGTGACTCAATTCTCCAGCAGAGTCATAGGTGCATTTAGTGAGGCCCTCTCAAAGAGACGACAGTTCGTGTTGGTTTCCGATGCACTAAGGATTCAAAGGCTTAGAAACATGATATTCCATCCCGACTATTACTTCCAGGTCGAAAGCGATTCGTTCTACCGGGATGAAATAGAGGGCCTAAAAGATCTAATGGAGAAGATCGGTTTGGATGTTACTATTATGGGTACGTACTCTCTTGAGTCACAAAACATTAAGCTTTCGATTTACTCTATAGACAGAAATTTTGGTCCGAAAAAATTTGTAACAAGGATTCCTTTGGCTTTTTATTCAGAGACCGTAACTCAAGTTATTGAACGTTACGTTCCTCCCAAAGGGGCTAGACTAGAACAAGTCATTTTGAGCTACAAGGTGGAGCACTTCTTTCCGTCTTCCCGTGAACAAAAAAGGATCTCACAAAGGGAAGCTCAAGTCGATATTGGGTTTAGGTACATGGTTTTTGAGCGTAATTTAAGATTCAACAGGATAAGCCCCGAAAACGTAATGGTGTCTTTGAATGGGAAACCTTTAAAGATAAAGGAAGAAGAGAGTCTTTCTTTGTATCTAGACGAGGGACTACATACCATATCGATATCTTTTCAGCCCGCATTTTACATTGGAAACGAACTCCTCTACGTATCCAAAAGGAGAATCTCAAAGGATATCGTTATAGATGTGAACCCCAGCGATAAACTTATGCCAATTTACGTAGATGTGATTCTTTCGACTGACAAAGGAAAAGAAGAGATCAGATTTGAAATTTACCGAAAAGAAGAGAAGGTATCGCGAACGGTAAAAAACATACCTGTAAGAAGGATGGGTGAAAAGTACGTAGAAGTGTACAAAGACTAGTTATGGTGAAAGCTTGGCTAAAAGTTTACATAATATCCATTATGTGTAATTATGTCTGACAAATGAATCGAGCCGGCTTATGCCGGCTTCCTCTTGTGTTTTTCAGCGACACATTTGAGTGCCTCATCTATAGCTTCCACAGTCTTATCGAGATCTTCTTCTGTGTGTCTAAAGCAAATGTAAGCATGATGGTGTGGAGCGAAGAAAAATCCCCTTCTTATCAGTTGGGTGTAGAACTCGTTTCTTTTGCTTCTGCGCAATTCCGGCTCTTTGTCCTCAAAAGTGATGAAAAACATTGGGGCAACTCCGCTCAGTTCCGCATTAACGTCATACTTCGAAATCACACGGCGAATGTTTTCCAGGAACCTCCCACCTCTTTCCCAAAGCTTCGAAATAACATTTTCTCTTTCTAAAATTTCAATCGTTTTTAAAGCAGCTATGTATCCATCGCTATTGGGGAAAAAAGTGGATGATATGAAGAGCTTGTCTTTCACCACCATCATTATCTCTTTTTTTCCACAAACAACGCTTATCGCATACCCATTCGCAATACCCTTGCCTAAAACGGTAAGATCCGGTCTTACACCGTACAATTCCTGGGCACCACCCATTCTCAGTCTAAAACACGTTCTAATTTCGTCGAAGATAAGGACGGCGCCATATCTATCAGCCAGTTCACGCACACCTTCCAAAAATCCGGGTTTTGGTTCTTGCATCTTCTGGTGTAGAGGATGACCAAATGGAGTCATAATGATGGCAGCCGTGTCCTTTCCGTGTTCCTCCATTAGTCTTTCGAGCGAAGAAAGATCGTTGTACTGGAATTCGAATACGTCCTCATAGAGTTTTTTCGGTATTCCTCCTTTCATTTCGACGCACCAGTCGTGCCATCCATGATAACCGCATCTCATGACCTTGACCCTATTGGTGTATGCCCTTGCTATGCGGATGCTTGCTGTTGTTGCATCAGATCCAGTTTTTAAAAATATGCACATCTCGGCGGACGGAACATGTTCCCTTATTTTTTTTGCGAGGGCGTTTTGGTACGGTTGGGTAAGTGTGAAGCAGAAACCTTTCTCCCTTATCTGTTTGATTACGGCCTCATCTACCTCTTCTTCACGATAACCGAGAATTATTGGACC
Organism: Thermodesulfobacteriota bacterium; assembly: GCA_025062045.1. Lineage (NCBI taxonomy): Bacteria > Pseudomonadati > Thermodesulfobacteriota > Thermodesulfobacteriota bacterium. The sequence continues at coordinate 9,055 of JANXAF010000009.1, read as the reverse complement.
GTAACCACACATATAGTCTATGTACTCATTACCGTCCACGTCTATGAGCCTGCAACCTTTGCCATACTCCAAAAATATTGGATACTCACCCATTATGAAATCGGTTGGTTTCCGAGCTCCAAGAACACCGCCCGGGATAAGCTCGTTAGCTTCCTCGTAAAGTTCCAAACTTCTTTTGATATTCAATGGTTTAGCCTCAGTCATTATTTTTTCCTCCTTAGCTTTTTGTTACAAGTCCTCAATATCTAAAACTTTTTTTTCCTCGCATGACTCATGGATCTTTGCTCCCCGCCTAATGAATTCACTCAGAAATTCATTCGGCTCTATACATCCTTCCGGTGCCTGCACCCCCTTCTCCTTTATTTTTCCCTTGGCCATCATAATTGCTGCTATTGCTGCCGGTAGACCGGTTCCTGGCGCCATCCTACCCGCAATACTTGCTGTATACTGCACAATCGATTTCCCTCTCTTTCCTCTAACGACAACCTTAAGACCGGATGCCTTGGGACCTTTCTCTCGTGATTCCAAAATCTTATCCCACAGATGCAACGTAAATTCATAAGTATCGATGAAAACTTCTCCTATTTTTACGGTTTTTCTTTCCAAAAGACCCATCTCTTTTTGTTTCAGTATGAACTCGTCTACCCATGAAGGGACAAGGCCTCCTTTTATAACTACGTTTTTTACACCAGGGAGGTACCTAGGAATCGTAAGGGGCTGGGGATGGCCAACGTACCTTACAAGGCATGTTCCTAGGGGAGGTAAGAATTCTACCATTTCCGGGGCATCACCTCCTTCAACCTTACATAACCTCCCATCAATAAACTGTGGAACCTTACCCAGCACCATGTGAAGACTGTGGTCTAAAGCAGCACCCGAAATTTCAGCGATACTTACTACCCAGTAGAGTAAAACGTCTGTAACCTCGTCCAACCTTTGCGCGTAGCGTTTCACAAGAAGATTATTAGTCCCTGGATCTGACCCCATACCTGTAAGAATCGTAATGTTTGAGCTTTTGGCAGATTCGTCTATTTCTGGACTCGAAAGAAGCATATCCGTAGCCTCGTAATCATCACATATATCGATGTAGTTTGCTCTAACCTTTATGGCAGCTTTGACCACAGGAATTGCGGTTTTGTAAAACGGACCTGCACAATTCACTACGACGTTTGCTCCGTTCAATACATTCACCATTTTTTCTTCATCGTATAGATCCATGGTTTCAAAAGACACTTTTTTCGCGGACTTTAAGCTTTCGTGGATCCTTTCCTCACTGATAAGTATGTCTGCTACCACTATCCTTTCAAAGATATCGTATTTGATCAAATCTCTGGCCACAGCCTGCCCCACACTTCCTGCACCACCAACAATCACAACTTTCATCTCTCCTTCCCCTCCTTCTTAGGAATCTTAAATTCACCTTCCACAAGTTCGGTTAAAATACCATGAAATTCCCGTGGGTGCTGGATAAACGCGTACTTTGCCCCAAAGAGTTCTCTTGGGCTTTGATCTATCAACTTCACATTTTTTCTCCGAAGCTCCTCGAGAGCATTTTCTAAATCATCGACTTTGTACGCTATAAGGTATGGCCCTTCTCCTTTTCTCGATAAAAATTTGGCAACCTCGCTATCGTTATCTGTTGGCTCTATGAATTCGATTCCCACACCCCCTATGTCGTACCTTACAACCCTTATCTTTTCCGATTCGGCCGAGTATTCAAAGCTTGGAGACAATCCAAAATACTCAAGGTACTTGGACTTTATCTCATTTATGTTTCTTACTGCAAAACAGATATGATCTACTTTTTCTATCTTCACTGCAGCTGCTGAAAATGTATACTGTATACAAAATTACAGGCAGAAAAAGCGTTTGTCAATGAATATTTTCCTTTTTCGATTTTTGCTTGTTAAGCGATTTCAACCTCAGTGACGTATTTTGCGATGAGATCCCCCACTTCTTTCGTTCCCATGCCCATCTTTCCGGCCTCGAGGGACTTGATATCCCACCGCACGGCTTTTTTTACCGCTTCTTCAATTGCGTAAGCTGCTTTTTCCTCACCTAAGTTCTCGAGCATCATCGATGCTGCAAGTATCGCAGCAAGGGGATTTATCATATTTTTGCCCGCATACTTCGGCGCAGATCCGCCCATAGGCTCAAACATGGAGACTCCATGCGGATTGATATTAGCACCTGCCGCAATTCCAAGGCCACCCTGTATTATTGCTCCGAGGTCGGTGATAATATCGCCGAACATGTTGTCGGTCACTATAACGTCGAACCATTCAGGATTCTTAACCATCCACATGCAGATTGCATCAACATGCCCATAATCCGTTTTCACATCCGGATATTCGCGCGCAACTTCATAAAAAACTCTTTCCCACAGGTCAAAAGCATACGTCAAAACATTCGTTTTTCCGCAAAGGGTTAACTTCTTCTGTCTACCCTTTTTTCTCGTATATTCGAAGGCGTATCTGATACATCTTTCGACGCCCTTCCTGGTATTTATAGATTCCTGAATCGCTATCTCGTCGGGGGTTCCTTTTCTTAGAAAACCCCCCGAACCGGCGTACAATCCTTCAGTGTTCTCCCTTATTACTGCAAAATTTATGTCTTCTGGTCCTTTGTTCTTTAGAGGCCCTTCGACCCCTTCAAAGAGTTTCACGGGACGTAAGTTTATGTATTGATCGAGCTCAAATCTTATCCTAAGAAGAATCCCTTTTTCCAGAATGCCAGGTTTTACATCAGGGTGCCCGACAGCGCCCAAATATATTGCATCGTGTCCTTTCAGCTCTAAAAGCACAGAATCGGGAAGTGTCTCACCTGTTCTTAAGTATCTTTCTCCCCCAACATCATAATAGGTGTAGTTTAGTTTGAACCCCATCCTTGCGGAAACCGCATCTAAAACCTTTATACCTTCCCTCACTACTTCAGGACCTGTGCCATCTCCCGGGATCACAGCAATGTTATAGGTTTTTTTCATAATGGTCTCCTTTCTTTACATTTTGGCCATTTGTGCTTTTCTTCCTATATCTCTACGGAAATGCATCCCTTCAAAACGGATCATCTCTATTGCACTGTAAGCCTTCTCGATTGCCTCATTTATATCTTCGCCCCTGGCAACGACGTTTAAAACCCTACCTCCAGCTGTGTAGTATTTGCCATCAACCTTTTTAGTCCCTGCATGAAAGACTACTATGTCACTTTCGTCCTTTAGATTTTCCAAACCCTCGATAAGCTTACCCTTCTCTGGCCTTTCAGGATAACCCCTAGAAGCTATAACAACACAGACAGCAAAACCCTTCTTCCATTGAATGGGGGTTACACCTTTGATATTTCCTTCAGCACACGAAACCATAATAGGCAAAAGATCCGAATCCATTTGCACAAGAATGGCTTGGGTTTCGGGGTCTCCAAACCGTGCATTAAATTCCAAAACGTAAGGAAGACCGCCAACAAGGATTATTCCCCCGTACAGTATACCCCTGTACTCCACTCCTTCCTTCCTCAAGGCTTCAATAGCCCTTGACATTATGGATTCTTTGACTAAGCCTTCCATTTCATCACTTACAAACGGCACAGGGGCATAGGCACCCATCCCTCCGGTGTTGGGACCTGTGTCATTTTCAAAAAGTGTTTTGTGATCTTGGGAAGTAATTAGAGGCAGGATCGATTTGCCGTCAGAGAAAACGAGGTAAGAGACTTCTTGTCCATGAAGGTACTCTTCGATGATGACACGTTCACCTGCCTTCCCATGAACCTTTTTTACGAATAGATCCTCCAAAACCGAGTAAGCGTCTTCCCTCTTTCTTATGACGTAAGAACCTTTGCCTCCGCAAAGCCCATCAGCCTTTATCACAAAGGGAGGTTCTTTCCCGTTCACATAATTTAAAGCTTCTTCAAAGTTTTCGAAAACCTCATACTGGGCGGTACGTATCTTGTATTTCGTCATTATCTTTTTTGCAAAGACCTTGCTCGTTTCTATTTTTGCGGCTTTTTCGCTAGGACCAAATGCCAAAATCCCATTTTTTGACAGCTCATCCACTATTCCATTCGCAAGCGGATTTTCCGGTCCTATACAAACAAAATCTATCTTCTCCTTTTTTGAAAATTCGACGATGCGGAAAACGTCATCGGCTTCTATTGGGACACACTCGGCAAGATCAGAGATACCTCCATTACCAGGTGCACAGAAGATTTTGGAAACGTTTTTCGACTGAAGAAGTTTCCATACGATTGAGTGTTCCCGTCCTCCACCACCTACTACAAGGACTCTCATCTCTTCTTAGACACCTCTCGAGGATAAATATTCGAAAATAGCCTTATCGTATTCGTAAGTTAACTTGAAAACTTTCTGCGCAAGGTAAAATCTGAAGTCTAAACTCGTGTCACCATTATTCTCTTTCATGTTTCGAATAAGCTCTGGGTAGTCGTTAGGATCTGTAACAACCGTTACATACTTAAAGTTCTTGGCACCCGCTCTTATCATTGTTGGTCCGCCGATGTCTATGTTTTCGATTGCCTCCTCAAAAGAACATTTTGACTCCACAACCTCTCGGAAGGGGTATAGATTAACTATTAAAAGATCGATGTATTCGATCCCGTGCTCTTCCATCGCTTGTTTGTGTCCTTCGTTATCCCTTACACTTAAAATGCCTCCATGTACTTTGGGATGGAGCGTCTTTACCCTTCCATCCATTATCTCAGGAAACCCAGTGTATGAGCTGATATCTGTCGTTTTTATCCCAAGGCTTTCTAAGTATCTTCTAGTACCACCTGTAGATAGAATCTCTATCTTATACTCTAAGAGAAAGGGCGCAAGTTCAGAAAGTCCCGCTTTGTTAGATACACTGATTAAGGCTCTTTTTATAGGCATTCCATCCTCCTTTTTAAAATCCTATGTCCTCCTTCAAAAGAAAGATAGAGATATCTGTCTCTGCAGGCTTTCTTTGGATTATTGTGAGGATCCGACAGATCCTTCTTTCAGATTTACAGTCGGTGCAGTATCCAAGCTCAGTACAAGGTAGAGGAAGGTTCAGTCTTTTGGCATTCATGGGAGCAGCAACAGACTTTATCCTTTCAATAGCAGAAGGTATGTCTTTTACAATCTTATTGTAGCCGGCCACGACAATCACATGCTTGGGAGCATATATCATACTTGCGACTCTGTTCCCTACCCCATCCATATTCACAAGCTCACCATTTTGAGTTATGGCGTTTGTCCCAGTTATGAAGACGTCGCAATTAAGCTGAGACCTTCTTGCTTCAGCTTTGGCCTCGGCTGAAAGAGTATCCTGCCAATGATCGAAGACAATATGACCTCTTTCTTTTAGTATCTCCACAATACCGATCTCCCTTACGGTTACAGATCCTCCAATCCCTATCGTAGCTTTTTCGGGAACGGTATCTAAAATAGCACCTATAAGACTCTTTCTCTCAGAAAAATAGGCAGCCTTAAAGAGATTTTCGTTCAGTTTCTTTACCGTATTCTCGAGCAACTTCTCAACAAACCAATCTTTCATTTATGCCTCCCGAAAGAAATAGTAAACCATATTTTCTAAACAGTAACTTCGAATGGACCCTCTCTTTTCTAAAATTTTTAACTGGGCTTTTGCCTGCCTTATAGGAATCCCTGTCATTTTCGATACATCTTCAAGTGTAAGAGGTCTCCTTTTTAGTATCTCAATTATTTTTTCCTCCCATTTATCTTTTTCATCCAAGGAGATCGCCTTTTCGAAACTGCATATGATCTCACATTTTTCACCAAAAAATTCGCGGATTTTTTCCAAATCCTCCCTTTGGATTCCCTCCACAAAATGTTCCGCGGGCGGCCTTACTACTGTGTTAAGCTGAATCTTGTCTACAGAAAGCGTATCTATCACTGCCTTTAGCTTTTCCAGCTCATCCGGTTCATCGTTCACGTACTTTATCATCATGACTTCAAGCCATAGCTTTCCTTTGTAGTCTTTGCTAAAGAGTCTTAAACCCTCTATTATTGCTTCAAGTTCGATATCCATGTGAGGTCTGTTTACGTACCTAAAAATGTCTTCACTTGCGGCATCGAGTGAAGGCAAAACAACATCTGCTTCCATAAGTTCCCCACGGACTTCCTCGTGAAACAAAAAAGAGCCATTAGTGATCACGGCAACTGGTATGGATGTTAGCTTTTTTACTTCTCGGATCAGCCACCCAAGATCAGCGTTTAAAGTTGGCTCGCCAGAGCCCGAAAATGTTATGTAGTCAATTTTGGAGCTTCTCTTTAGTTGCTCTTCTATCTCTCGGACTATATCTTCTTTATCAAAGAAGGGGGTTCTTTCAATCCTTTTATTGGTGGTTTTGCCGACTTGACAGTAGATGCAGTCAAAATTGCAGTATTTCCATGGCACAACGTCTACACCAAGGGAAATTCCCAACCTTCTGGACGGAACTGGACCAAAGACATATCTTGCCATTTTAAGATCTTATTGCCCCTGGCGTGACTCGAACACGCGGCAGCAGGATTAGGAATCCTGTGCTCTATCCACCTGAGCTACAGGGGCAACTATAGATTTCAGTAACCTATCCGGAACCTTTGACATTTTTTTATCAGATGCCTGGAATTTCTGTGATTGATTAATCGAACGAGCCGGCAAAATGGTCCAACCGTATGACTTCGCGTTAAGTCCAATCCAATTTTGGCTAGTGCTAAACTGTATTTCAGCTCCTGTCATGCCAAAAGCCATTATAAGGTAAATTCTTATACATCACAAGAAGAGATAAATCAACTGGAAAGGCTTTTTATCAATTTGTCTCAATTTTTTCCCTTTTTTCCTATCCACTGGCGCCTCTCCGACTAATGATGGACGTTTCTTTTTCTCTAAAAACTCTAGAAAGTCGACACTCCAAATAATCGCAAAATATTTTTGTAGCAGCTTTTTTGTGCCGAAGAATCGTTGCGCTTATAACGCAAGGTTTTTCTTCATGTGCCGTAACATCCTTTATCGTCTTATTTAGAAGCATTTATTAACTTTTTGCTCAAACTTCGACTGATCGTTTTATTGCGAAGAGACAAAGAACTTTTTTTCACAGAACTCAGTCTTTCCGATCGAACAATCGTTCGGTGTTTTATCCTCTATTTCACACGCTTTTTGCTTTTTCGAGGCGGGCGCGGACGAGGTTGATGACCGCTTCATAGACTGCCTCGCGCTCGCCCTGGGTCAACCCTAATACGTCAAACACTATCTGGTCCAACATCCGCCATGAATCTGGAATCGACGATTGGAATCTCCGTGGAGCTTCGCCCAGTACCATCTCGAAGTATACATCCATTTCCTGGGCTTGGGCAGCGATGCAAGGCACCTGCTTGTAATCGGCTACCATTAGGCTTCGCGCTCCCTCACCGAGGACACTGCGACTATGAATTTCGAAAAACAACGCTCCAACCGGAGAATTCAAGAACGCTAGCTGCGACTTGCTCAGTTGTGCTAAATAGAGTCGGCAGTCAGCCGCATATTCGTTGAGATTGTAAAAGACAGCAGTTGTCTCGTCAGCTTCTTTTACAAAGACGGAGTTTCCTTTCACTAATTCCAGATCCCACCACCTTACCCGGTTTCTGCATGTCGGCCGCTTGTGGAAACCTTGTGCTTCGCCCCATCCGATGTACTCGAGTGCAGCAGTACGTTTAAGTTCGGATTTGTCCCTATGGCACATGAAGATTTTGTAGCGGAGGTCTTCAGGCTTAATGAGAATTGTGCGGCATTCGCGCGGGCTTTTGATCACTGGCTTCAAAAACTCCTCTTCGATTTCGCCTTCCCAGCCTGCGCTGTTTCGGACGTGGATGTAACCTTTTGGAGCGGGTTTACCGGTAGGCTCAAGGTAAAAAAACTCGTTTGCGCCAGTCTTGATGCCGAAGCGCACTTCTGCAATGTCGCCGAGGCGGACGAGCTTGCCTTTACCTTTTTCAAGGATGGTGAAGAACATTTCAGGTGCGCGGAGGTATTTGCCACCCCATTTGTTGGCTTGGTAGCGCACAATTTTTATGTGGACGGTTTTAAGTTTGGCGACATCATCTTTCTCGTATTGTTCGTGGGCAAGGCCCTCTTCGAGTAACTCGCATTGAGATACGACAGAGATGCGCCATTTGTCTGTAGTTTGGCGCGCTTTGGCCGCTTCGAGTGTTTTGAACGTGTTGGCGTCGAGGACTTCCTCGAAGGGTACTTTGAACATCACGAAGTGTGCGGTTTTTTCGAGGCCGGCTTGGGAGCGGTCGTCTGGCGGCGCAAGCAGTGCAATGATGGTATTGACATCAGCTTGTGAGAACGAGCGTTTGCGTTCGTTGTCAAGGATGAATTTGACGTGGCTGTGGCGTAGTAAGAATTCCTGAAGGTCTGCGCCGTAGCCGACATCAAGCCAGGAGTTGGATGTGATGAAGCAGAAGCTGCCATGCGGATTAAGTAGCGAAAGACCGTGAAAGTAGAAGTACACGTATAGGTCACTTTTGCCATCCGGTTTTCGGAAAGTTCGAGAGCCTGGTTTGTAACGGAAAAATTTAGGCCAGGAAGAAGCGATCGACTCTTGAAGTTTTGCTTTGTACGTCTTTTTCTCTTCTTTCCAGCGATCAGAAGATTCGCCGCTAAAGTCGGTTGCATCGAGTGTAGGTGGAGAGATCTTTTCCTGGCGAACATAAGGCGGGTTGCCGATGACGATGTCAAAACCCCTACGTTCGCTCCCGAAGATTTCGACAAAAGCGATATCCCACACAAAGGGAACGGTTTGGGTGCGTGCGAGTGCGTCGAGGGCGGCTTCGATGCGGGTGAGCTGAGCCTGGTGTTCGTCGCGCTCGGCGCGCCATTGTTTTTGGAGTTTGAGATGTTCCTCTTTGGCCTGGGCGGGAGCGATGCCAATAAGTTCCCCTTGTTTGGGCGGGCCTTCGATCTGGCGGGTGAGTGCAGTGATGGCTTTTTGCAAAGCGATGCGCTTTTCGTGGAGTATGTCACGAAAGATGGCGATTTCTTCAGATTTGAGTTCGGCTTCGCGGATGCCGGGTTCGCCCTGGTAGAAGCGAAGTTTTTTTACC
>JANXAF010000008.1 GCA_025062045.1 Thermodesulfobacteriota bacterium | reverse complement strand
GACATAGACAAACCTTTCCTTATGCCCATTGAGGACGTATTCTCAATCTCAGGAAGAGGAACGGTTGTAACAGGAAGGGTTGAAAGGGGTACCATAAAGCCTGGAGATGAGGTAGAAGTGGTTGGTTTCCGTCCAACCATAAAGACCGTTGCCACATCTATAGAGATGTTCAGAAAGGTTTTAGATCAGGGTATAGCAGGTGATAACATAGGAGTTTTACTCCGTGGTGTTAAAAAGGATGAGGTTGAGCGTGGACAGGTTCTTGCAAAACCAGGTTCTATCACACCCCATACGAAGTTCAAATGTGAGGTATACGTACTCACAAAGGAAGAGGGAGGTCGCCACACTCCTTTCTTTACAGGCTATAGACCGCAGTTCTACTTCAGAACTACAGACGTTACAGGAGTTGTTAAGCTTCCAGATGGTGTGGAGATGGTCATGCCAGGAGATAATGTGACTCTCACAGTGGAACTCATAACCCCCATTGCTCTAGAAAAAGAGCTAAGATTCGCGATCCGTGAGGGTGGAAAGACAGTAGGTGCAGGGGTTGTGACGGAGATATTGGAGTAAAAGATGAGAAGGATCAGGATTTGTCTTAAGGCATTCGATCATAGGGTTTTAGATCAATCCGTAAGAGAAATTGTGGAAGCTGCTAAAAAGACCGGGGCACAGATCGTGGGTCCCGTACCACTTCCCACAAGAATCCAGCGGTTCTGTGTCCTAAGATCCCCACATATCGACAAAAAATCGAGAGAACAATTCGAAATTAGAACTCACAAAAGGCTTATTGACATAATCGAGCCAACTCAGCAGACAATTGACGCGCTGATGAAGCTTGAGCTTTCTCCAAGCGTGGATGTGGAGATAAAATCGTAAAAGGGGCAAAAGCCATGGCGTTGTGCGACCTTTACAATATCAAAGGGGAAAAAATTGGTGAGATAGAGATAAAGGATGAAGTCTTTAACGTTGAAATCAAACCCTACCTGATCCATGAGGTAGTAAGAATGCAACTTGCGTCAAAAAGAAGGGGAACAGCATCGACGAAAACACGAGGGGAAGTTAGTGGTAGTGGAAGGAAGCTTTATAGACAGAAAGGAACCGGACGGTCAAGACAGGGTTCTATAACTTCTCCGCTCCATGTGGGAGGGGGAAAGGTTTTTGGTCCCCACCCCAGAAGCTACGCGTATAAAATCCCAAAAAAGGCGAGAAGGTACGCCTTAAAATCGGCTCTTTCTGCAACTTTCAAAGAAGCCAACATGAAGGTTATAGATAAAATCGAACTCGAAAAGATAAGCACGAAGAGTTTCTATAACATAATAAAGACCTTTAATCTCACAAAGCCCCTCTTTGTGATTGACAAAAAGGACGAGAAGATCGAAAAATCGGCAAGGAACATCCCATATGTCAAAGTTTTACGGGTGGAAGGACTTAATGTTTACGATGTGATAAGACACGAGCAACTCATCTTCACGTTGGATGCTCTAAGGAAGACTGAAGAGGTGTTGGCATGAACGAATATGATATAATCATAAGACCCATAATAACCGAAAAGAGCACTAACATCAAAGACCTTAACAACCAGTACGTCTTCGAGGTGAGAAAGGACGCAAACAAAATAGAAGTAAAAAGGGCTATAGAGAACCTTTTTAAGGTAAAGGTACTCTCGGTAAGGATTATAAACATGAAAGGGAAGGAAAGAAGGGTAGGAAGGATTATCGGTAGAAGACGAAACTGGAAGAAAGCCATAGTGAAGGTTAGCCCGGAGGACAAGATTCCAATTTTTGAGGGGGCCTAAATGGGTATTAGACAGTACAAACCGACGTCTCCCGGAAGAAGGTTCATGAGTGTTTTAACATTTGAAGAGATAACGAAGAAGGAACCTGAAAAGTCTCTGACAGTCCCACTTAAAAAGACAGGAGGCAGGAATAATCTTGGAAGAATAACAACAAGACACATCGGAGGGGGTCATAAGAGGAAATACAGGATCATAGATTTCAAAAGGGATAAGTTCGATATTCCGGGAAAGGTTTTTAGCATCGAATATGACCCTAATAGGTCAGCAAACATAGCGCTCATACACTATTTGGACGGGGAAAAAAGATACATTTTAGCTCCTCTTGGATTGAAGGTTGGAGATACAATAATCTCAAGCAAAAAACCGGACGTGGAGATAAAGGAAGGAAACTGTATGCCATTGAGGTATATTCCTGTAGGCACTATGATACACAATATCGAGCTTAAGCCAGGCAAAGGAGGACAAATAGCTAGAAGTGCAGGTGCTTATGGGCAGATCCTCGCAAAGGAAGGGAATTATGCACAGGTCCGTCTACCCTCAGGTGGTATAAGACTTATCCACCTTAATTGCATGGCCACCATAGGCCAAGTGGGAAACTTAGACCATGAAAATGTGACCATAGGGAAGGCCGGAAGATCGAGATGGCTCGGTATAAGACCAACTGTGAGAGGTACCGCCATGAACCCTGTTGACCACCCGCACGGAGGTGGCGAGGGTCGTTCGAAAGGTGGGAGGCACCCCTGCTCTCCCTGGGGTCAGCTGGCCAAGGGATTAAAGACCCGTAGGAACAAAAGAACAGATAAGTTCATAATAAAGCTTAGGGGGTAGGAGATTCGGTATGCCGAGGTCACTGAAAAAGGGTCCTTACGTTGATCCGAAATTATTGAAAAAAGCACTAGAGGCAAAGGAGTCCAAGACAACGAAGGTGATAAAAACGTGGTCTAGGAGATCGACGATCATACCTGAGTTTGTTGGGCTCACATTTGCTGTTCACAATGGAAAGAAGTTCATTCCCGTATTTGTGACTGAAGAGATGGTAGGTCATAAGCTTGGTGAGTTTGCGCCAACTAGGACATTTCACGGTCATTCCGGAGATAGAAAAGCTAAAGTTGTAAAGAGGAAGGAATAGAAAAATGGAAATAGTTGCAAGGGCAAGATACGTTCGAATTTCCCCGACAAAGATGAGGCTTGTGGCAGAGCTCATAAAGAAAAAGAACATAAACACGGCATCCGGTATTCTAAGCTGTCTGCCGAATAAGGCCTCAAGGATACTAAAAAAAGTCCTTGACAGTGCCATTGCCAATGCAAGGCAAAGAAAGTATGTCGATATAGATAGCCTACAAGTGAAAAATGTGATCGTGGACGGGGGACCTATGCTTAAAAGGTATATTCCTAGGGCTTTGGGAAGGGCAACTATGGTGAGGAAGAGAACGAGTCATATAACGGTAATTCTTGAAGAATCGTGATACTTGGAGGTTAGATGGGCCAGAAAACGCACCCTTATGGATTTCGTCTAGGCATAATAAAGACATGGACTTCTAAATGGTTTGCCTCCCAAAACTACGCAAAGTTTTTACATGAGGACATAAGGATAAAAAGATTTTTAAAGCAGAGACTCTACGCCGCAGGAATTTCACGGATCGAGATAGAGAGGGCAGCTAACAAGGACAGAAGGGCCAAGATTAACATCTATGCCGCAAGGCCTGGCCTTGTCATAGGTCGGAAGGGTGCAGAGATTGAGAACATAAAGAAGGAGCTTTTGAAGATAACAGACAAAGAGCTTATCCTCAACATAATAGAGGTGAAGAGGCCAGAAATAGATGCTCAGCTTGTTGCGGAAAACGTGGCTTTGCAGATTGAGAGGAGAGTCTCTTTCCGAAGGGCGATGAAACGCCACGTAAGTCAAGCGCTCAAGTTTGGGGCAAAGGGGATAAAGATCATGTGTTCCGGGAGACTTGCCGGGGCTGAGATAGCAAGATCAGAATGGTACAGAGAAGGTAGGGTCCCACTCCAGACGATTAGGGCCGATATTGACTACGGATTTGCCGAGGCGAAAACCAAGTACGGGGTTATAGGTGTAAAGGTTTGGATTTATAAGGGAGATGTGCTTACGGAGGTGTACTGATGTTAGCACCGAAAAGGGTCAAGTATAGGAAGCAGCAAAAGGGAAGGATGAAGGGTTTTGCAATGAGGGGGAATAGAATAAGCTTTGGTGACTACGGATTACAAGCTTTGGAATGCGGATGGGTTACAGCAAGGCAAATAGAGGCAGCAAGGGTTGCATTAACGAGGTTTATAAAAAGGACGGGAAAGATATGGATACGGATTTTCCCGGACAAACCCATAACGAAGAAACCTTTAGAGACCAGGATGGGTAAAGGGAAGGGGCCTGTTGAGGGTTGGGTGGCCGTTGTGAAGCCTGGAAGGATCCTTTATGAAATAAAGGGAGTCCCTGAGGATAAAGCAAAGGAGGCTTTGCGGATTGCTGCCTTCAAACTTCCTATCAAGACTCGGATAGTTTCGAGAAGTGAGGAATTATGAGAGCCAGGGAACTGAGGGAATTGACAGACGATGAGTTAATGAAGAAGAAAAAGGATCTCAAGGAGGAACTCTTCAATCTGAGGTTCCAGCTCTCGACAGGTCAGCTGGAGAATACGGCAAGGATAAAGGCTGTGAAGAAAGATATAGCGAGGATAGAAACCATTTTGAATGAGAGAAGGAAAAAGGGGAAAAATTAATCATGGAGACGCAAGTATCGAAGAGGAAAAAGATGATAGGAACTGTTGTGAGTAACAAGATGCAGAAAACAGTAGTAGTTGAGGTGGAAAAGCTATTCAAACATCCGAAATACAAAAAATACGTGAAAAAGAGAAAAAGATACAAGGCCCATGATGAAAACAATAGCTGTCAGATAGGAGACAAAGTTCTTATTGTCGAAACAAGACCTTTGAGCAAGGAAAAAAGATGGCTAGTAAAACAAATACTTGAGAGAAGACAAATGCCACAGCCAGAAGAGGTGATAAAAGATGATACAGATGAGGTCCAGGCTTGATGTTGCAGACAACTCCGGAGCAAAAAAGCTAGGTTGCATAAGGGTACTTGGTGGCTCAAAGAAGAGATACGCGACAGTAGGAGACATAATTGTGGCCTCTGTAAAGGAAGCTCTACCTAACGCGAAGGTGAAAAAGGGAGATGTTGTAAAAGCAGTGGTTGTTAGAACGAAAAAAGAGATAAGGAGACCAGATGGCTCTTACGTTAGGTTCGATGATAATTCTGCCGTGATTATCAACCAGTACAACGAACCAATAGGGACAAGGATATTTGGACCGGTTGCAAGGGAACTCCGGGCCAAAAAGTTTTTAAAGATCGTGTCACTTGCTCCGGAGGTTGTCTGAGAATGGAAAAGGTGGCTAACAAACATTACCATGTAAAAAAGAATGATTTGGTTATGGTGATTGCCGGGAAGGATAAGGGCAAGACTGGAAGGGTTTTGAAGGTTCTCAAAAAAAAGGACCGGGTGATAGTGGAAAAGGTCAACATTGTAAAAAAACATGTAAGACCGTCCGCTAAATCAAAAGGCGGGATACTCGAGGTGGAAAGCCCGATACACGTTTCTAATGTCATGATATACTGTGAAAAATGTGCAAAGCCGGTAAGGATTGGAAGGAAGGTACTAGAAGATGGAAGAAAGGTGAGATACTGCAAAAAGTGTAATGAAATCATAGATAAGTAGGAGGCTTTCTTGAAGACACCGTTCATGGAATACTACGAAAAGGAAGTTAGACCTCTCATGATGAAGCGGTTCGGATACAAAAATATCATGCAGGTGCCGAGACTGGAAAAAATAGTTGTCAACATGGGTCTCGGTGAAGCTATACAAAACATAAAGGTTTTAGATTATGCAAGAAACGATCTAATGCTAATTACAGGACAGAGGCCGGTCATAACGAAGGCAAAAAAATCGATAGCCTCTTTTAAGCTCAGAGCCGGCATGCCCATAGGATGTATGGTAACCTTAAGAAGGGAAAGAATGTACGAGTTCTTCCATAAGCTTGTAATGATAGTGCTTCCGAGGGTTAGGGATTTCAAAGGGGTTTCTCCCAAATCGTTTGATGGAAGGGGAAATTACACCCTCGGTCTCAGAGAACAGATAATCTTTCCCGAAGTCGATTACGATAAGACCGACAAGGTGAGGGGAATGAATATAACGATAAATACAACAGCTGAAACGGACGAAGAGGCTTATGAACTTTTAAAGCTTATGGGCATGCCATTTAGAAGTTAAAGGAGCGGCAGTTATGGCAAGAAAGGCTATGATGGAGAAGGCAAAAAGAGAACCTAAGTTTAAGGTGAGAAAGAGGAACAGATGTCCCCTTTGCGGAAGGCCAAGGGGCTTTCTCCGATTTTTCCAAATGTGCAGAATATGTTTTCGGACTCTAGCCCTAAGAGGGGAAATACCCGGTGTCATAAAATCGAGTTGGTGAGGGTACCATGGTTATGACGGATCCGATAGCCGATATGTTAACGAGAATGAGAAATGGAATTATGGCTCGGCACGAATACGTGGATGTCCCGTATTCAAACGTGAAAATCGGAATACTAAAAATCTTAAAGGAGGAAGGTTACATTAAGAATTATAAAGTCTTCGTGGATGAAAACAAAAAGAAGGTCATAAAAGTGTACCTTGGTTATGATGAAAATGGCGAATCGGTAATTTCGGGGTTAAAAAGGATAAGTAAACCTGGAAGAAGAATATACGTTGGCGCGAAAGAAGCACAGAAGCTCAAAAACCATGTGGGTTTCATCATCCTTTCTACGAACAAAGGCATAATAAGTGATGTTGAAGCGAGAAAACTAAACGTAGGCGGAGAAGCCCTCCTACATGTTTGGTGAGGTGGCTATGTCGAGGATTGGAAGAAAGCCTATTTTGATTCCCGAAAATACAAAGATTGAGGTTAAAGACGGATTTGTTGTGGTTTCCGGACCAAAAGGGAGTCTCTCTCGTAGGATTCTTCCAGGGCTCGAGATTTCAATTGAGGGTAATCAGCTGTTTGTGAAAAGGAATGGAGACGACAAAAAAACGAAAGCCTATCATGGGCTTATGCGAACCCTCATAAACAACATGGTTGAAGGGGTTGTTAGAGGCTACGAAAAAAAACTAGAAATTGTGGGAATTGGATACCGGGCGGAGATGAAGGGAAAGGATGTGGTTTTTCATCTCGGATATTCGCATCCTATCGTATTTAAAGTTCCAGAAGGAATCCAGCTGGAGGTGGAGAAGCAGAATTTGGTTGCCGTTCGAGGAATAGATAAGGAGCTTGTTGGAATAGTTGCGGCGAAGATCAGATCCTTAAGGAAACCTGACGTGTATAAGAACAAAGGTATAAAGTATGTTGACGAAATACTAAGAAAGAAAGCTGGCAAAGGTGGTAAGTGAGGACGAGGATGGAAAGGAAGGAAAAAGAAGAGAGAAGACGAAGGAGACATAAAAGGATTAGAAAAAAGATATTTGGGACTGCCGAAAGGCCCAGGTTGTGCGTTTATAAAAGCCTAAAGCACATGTACGCCCAACTCGTAGACGATGAGTCTAGAAGGGTCATCACTGGTGTGTCAACGCTTACACCCTCCATAAGAAGTGAAATAAAAAATGGAGGTAACAAAGAGGCTGCCAAACTTGTCGGTAAGATGATCGCAGAGAAGGCTTTGGCCTTAGGAATAACCAAAGTAGTATTTGATAGAAATGGCTTCAAATACCACGGTAGAGTAAAAGCCCTTGCAGATGCTGCAAGGGAAGCTGGGCTTATCTTTTAGAGGGGAGGTTAGAAATTGGCAAACACCACTTTGGACTTAAAAGAAGAAACTGAAATACAAGACCGGCTTGTTTACATAAACAGGGTTGCCAA
The DNA here is from genome assembly GCA_025062045.1 of Thermodesulfobacteriota bacterium. Classification (NCBI taxonomy): domain Bacteria; kingdom Pseudomonadati; phylum Thermodesulfobacteriota; species Thermodesulfobacteriota bacterium. Next base: position 73,892 of record JANXAF010000008.1, on the reverse strand, counting down.
GGTCGTAAAAGGCGGTAGAAGATTTAGTTTTAACGCCATTGTCGTTGTAGGTGACGGAAATGGAAGGGTGGGTTACGGGTTAGGGAAGGCGAGAGAGGTGCCGGACGCAATAAGAAAAGCTTTAGAAAAGGCGAAGAAGAATATGATAACTGTGCCCATCCACAACGGTACAATCCCTCATGCGATAATGGTAAAGTATGGAGCAAGTAAAGTTTTCATGAAACCGGCAAGGGAAGGCACAGGAGTTATCGCTGGAAGGGCAGTAAGAGCCGTTGTGGAGGTGGCAGGTATAAAGAATATTTTAACCAAGTGCTACGGTTCGAGAAACTATCACAATGTAGTTAAAGCCACCATACGAGGTCTCTCTATGCTCAAATCCCCTGAAAAATCGTTGAGACAGAGGGGAAAGCTTCCTAAGGAGGAGTAAAGTGGGATACTTGAGGGTCAAATGGGCAAAAAGCTACATAGGACGCTCCAAAGATCAGAGGGATACCATAAGGAGTCTGGGATTTAAAAGGCTTAATGAGGAAAGGATTCTTAAAAACACGCCAGAAATAAGAGGTATGATTAAGAAGGTAATACATCTCGTCAAAGTCTTGGAGGACGTGAGATAGATGAGACTTGAGGATTTAAAGCCAAAAGAGGGGTCGAGGAAAAAAAGAAAGAGGGTAGGAAGAGGTACAGGTTCTGGTCACGGAACCACCGCAACTAGGGGTAATAAGGGACAAAAAGCCCGAAGCGGAGGAGCTAAGGGAAAGGGATTTGAAGGCGGTCAGATGCCCCTTACGAGAAGGATTCCCAAAAGGGGGTTCAGAAATCCCTTCAGAAAGGAATATGCCATCGTGAAGGTGGGAGATCTTGCGAAATTTAAAGGTAAAGACGTGGTAAAAGTAGAGGACTTCCTTAGTGCAAAAATCGTTAAAAAATTAAAAAGTGGGATAAAACTCCTTTCTGACGGAGAGATCGATTTTCCAATCACCGTACAGGTTCATAAGGCCTCCAAAAAAGCCATTGAGAAGATCGAGAGTAAAGGGGGCAAGGTAGAGGTTCTAACTTCATGAATGGTTTCTGGAACATAGGGAAAATCCCGGAGCTTAAAAGACGGATACTCGTGACATTAGCCCTTCTTTCCGTCTATAGAATCGGGGTGCATATACCCACGCCAGGAATAGACGGAAGGGTACTCGCTGAGATATTCGAAAGGGCAAAAGGTACAATATTGAGCTTTCTTGATATGTTTGCCGGGGGTGGTTTGGAAAGGCTGTCCGTCTTTGCCTTAGGTATAATGCCGTATATAAGCGCCTCCATAATACTTCAACTTCTCACCGTCGTTGTGCCGTCCTTGGAGCGACTATCAAAAGAGGGAGAGCTTGGCAGAAGGAAAATCACGCAGTACACGAGGTACGGTACAGTTATAATAAGTCTGATTCAGGGGTTCGGCATAAGTATAGGTCTCGAACAGATGAGAGGTATAGATGGTGAACCTGTCGTCTACAACCCAGGGTGGGGTTTTAGATTCATGACTATGCTTACGCTCACAGGTGGGACATCGTTTCTTATGTGGCTTGGAGAGCAGATCACGGAAAAGGGGATAGGGAATGGGATCTCGTTGATAATATTCGCTGGAATAGTTGCCAGGATGCCGAACGCCATCGCAAAGACATTAACGCTAGTTTCTGCAGGTGAAATCAACTGGTTTGTAGTAGCTCTCCTCATAGTTATGATGTTACTCGTTGTGGGCTTCATAATATTCATGGAGACAGCCCAAAGAAGGATACCTGTTCAGTATGCGAAAAGGATCGTGGGAAGAAGGATATACGGAGGACAGACTACTCACTTACCGCTTAAGATAAACACATCTGGAGTAATCCCACCGATCTTTGCTTCTTCCTTGATAATGTTTCCTGCCACAGTTGCAAACTTCGTTCCCCATCCATACATGAAGCAGTTTGCTGAATATTTGACTCCTGGGACGCTTCTTCACGAGTTGCTGTACGTGGGGTTCATTATTTTTTTCTGCTTTTTTTACACCGCCATAGTGTTTAATCCGGACAACGTTGCCGAAAATATTCAGAAATATGGAGGTTATATTCCCGGAATTAGGCCTGGTAAAAAAACTTCAGAGTACATTGAGAGGATTCTTACTCGAATTACTTTTTTGGGTGCCCTTTACGTCTCCTTTGTGTGTGTTTTGCCAACAATCCTAGTTAAAGAATTCAATGTTCCTTTCTACTTTGGCGGAACAGCGCTACTTATTGTGGTTGGCGTCGCTTTGGACACGATTCAGCAGATAGAAGCTCACCTCATTTTGAGGCATTACGATGGCCTTGTGAGAAAAACCGCCAGGATGCGGGGAAGAAGGTAGCTGGCTTCTGGCTTGCAGACTCGCACGGGTGGTATAATATTTACAATGATAGTCCTCAAAACTGAGGAGGAGATAGAAAAGATAAGGACAGCGAGCAAATATGCCATGGAGATACTTCTTTACCTTGGTGAGTTTATAAAAGAAGGCATAAGAACGAAGGAACTAGAAAAAATATGCGAGGAGAAAATAAAGGCCTTAAAGAAGGTTAGAGCTGCCTTTAAAGGCTATAACGGCTATCCTTTTATGCTTTGTGTGTCGGTTAATGAAGAGATTGTGCATGGAATGCCTTCGGATAGGATTCTAAAAGAAGGAGACATCGTTAGTCTCGATTTCGGTGTTATATACGAAGGCTACTATGGAGACGTGGCTGTTACTTATGGTGTGGGAAAGATATCAAAGGCGGCCCAGAAACTGATCGATGTTACGAGAGAAGCGTTATTTAAGGGCATAGAGATGGCACGCGAGGGAAATAGACTATACGATATATCGCATGCAATCCAGTCCCATGTTGAAGGAAACGGGTTTTCGGTTGTAAAAGAGTTTGTAGGCCACGGGATAGGAAGGAGTCTTCACGAGGAGCCTCAGATTCCAAATTTTGGAGAGAAAGGTACCGGACCAAGGTTAAAGAAGGGAATGGTTTTAGCAATCGAGCCGATGGTGAACATGGGAAGAAATGAAATATCTATTGCCGAAAACGGATGGACAGCATACGCAAAGGATATGAGCTTGTCAGCCCATTTTGAACACACGGTGGCAATAACTGAAAAAGGTCCAGAAATTCTAAGTTTGGTTTGAAGTTATGCCTAAAGGTGAAGGAATAGAAGTAGAAGGAACCGTAATAGAGCCTCTTCCAAACGCCATGTTTCGGGTCGAACTGCCAAATGGACACAAAGTCCTCGCTCACGTTTCTGGCAAGATGAGGATGCACTACATTAAAATACTCAAAGGAGACAAAGTTATAGTCGAACTTTCCCCCTACGATCTGACGAGGGGGAGGATAATCAGTCGAGTTAAATGAGGAGCAAAAATGAAGGTAAGACCATCTATTAAGAGAAGGTGCGACAAGTGCAAAATAATCAAGAGAAAGGGGATTTTGCGCGTAATCTGCGTAAATCCCAAGCATAAGCAGAGACAGGGTTAAAGGAGGAAAAATTGGCAAGAATAGCGGGCGTAGATATCCCCAAAGAAAAGCGAATAGACATAGCTTTAACCTACATATTCGGTATTGGTAAATCTTCCGCAAGTAAAATCCTAGAACAGGCCGGTATTGATCCCTCAAGAAAGACCAAGGATTTAAAGGATGAGGAGATAGCCAAAATAAGGGACATAATAGAGAAAAACTATAAGATCGAAGGGGATTTAAGAAAAGAGATAAGCATGAACATAAAAAGGCTCATGGACATTGGATGCTACAGGGGCCTAAGACACAGACGGGGTCTGCCGGTTCGGGGACAGAGAACTAGAACTAATGCTAGAACGAGAAAAGGACCAAGAAAGAGTTCTATGAGGAAGAAGAAGTGAGGTGGTAAAATGGGTAAACCTAAAAAGACGTCGAAGAAAAAGGTCAAAAAGAACGTGCCTTTTGGCTCGGCCTACATACACTCCAGCTTTAATAACACCATAGTGACTATCACAGATCCTCAAGGGAATGTCATTGCCTGGTCGAGCGGCGGAGTCGTGGGGTTTAAGGGTTCAAGAAAAAGCACACCTTTTGCGGCACAGCTTGCAGCAGAAGATGCTGCAAAAAAGGCTATGGAGCATGGAATGAAGACAGTGGATGTCTTCATTAAAGGACCGGGAGCAGGAAGGGAAGCTGCGTTGAGAGCACTACAGAGTGCAGGGCTGAAGATACACATGATAAAAGATATAACTCCCATTCCTCACGACGGTTGTAGACCGCCAAAAAGAAGAAGAGTTTAAAGGAGAAAGAGATGGCGAGGTATACAGGACCAGTCTGCAGGCTATGTAGAAGAGAAGGAATGAAGCTCTACCTCAAAGGTGAGCGGTGTTATACTGAGAAATGTGCGATCGAAAGGCGTAATTATCCGCCCGGACAACATACGGAGGTGCGCGGTAAGTTCATGGAGTATGGGATGCGTCTGAGAGAGAAACAGAAGGTAAAAAGAATGTACGGGCTTACGGAGAGGCAGTTTAAAAGATTTTTTGAAATGGCAGAGAGAATGAAAGGTATTGTGGGTACAAACCTCCTCGTGCTTTTGGAAAGAAGGCTCGATAACACCGTTTACAGATGTGGATTTGCCTCTTCCAGAAGGGAGGCACGACAGCTTGTTTCCCACAGACACGTACTAGTGAATGGGAAGTGTGTGAACATCCCTTCGTACCTTGTAAAACCGGGCGATGTCATAGAGATAAAGAACAAGGATCTACTTCCTGTAAAAAACGCCGTTGAATCTGTTGTAAGGAGGGGGATTCCTTCATGGCTCAGCGTGGATAAGGCCAATTTAAAAGCCACGGTGAGGGTAATGCCTACCAGAGAAGATATAACGATGCCTATAAAGGAGCAGCTAATCGTTGAGTTTTATTCTCGTTAGGTTCCCTTGCTAAAGGAGGGATAATTTCATGATAGAAAAGAACTGGACAGAACTTATAACCCCAAAAAAGCTAGACATAGAAAAGAGCGAACCAAATTATCTCAAGTTCTCAGTCGAGCCCTTAGAAAGAGGTTTCGGAATAACTGTCGGAAATTCACTAAGAAGAGTTTTACTTTCCTCCATTATGGGATCTGCCATCGTTTCGGTCTGGATAGAGGGTGTTCCCCATGAATTCTCTACCATCAGGGGCGTAAAGGAAGATGTGGTCGAAATAGTCCTCAATTTGAAGAAAGTGGTTCTTAGGATAAACGACGGAAAGACTAAGGAGCTTAAGATAGACAAAAAAGGACCCTGTGAGGTGAAAGCTGGAGATATAATTCACGACGGTGGAGTTGAAATCATAAATCCTGATCATCATATAGCCACTTTAAACAGTGATGGTCGTCTTTACATGGTTATGAAAGCAAGATATGGCAGGGGTTACGTCCCGGCAGAGCAGATGAAGTTGGACGGCGAGCCATTAGGGACAATTCCTATCGATGCTGCATTCTGCCCTATCGTGAAAGTTGCCTATAATGTGAATCCAGCAAGGGTTGGTGAGAGAACTGACTATGACAAACTAACAATGGAGATATGGACGAACGGGAGCATCAACCCTCTCGACGCGTTATCTTATGCTGCAAAGATTCTCAAGGAACAGTTGAACGTATTTATCCGCTTCGAGGAGAAAGAGGAAGTAATTGAAAAAGAGGAGAAACCCAAGGAAAAGTACGAATTTAACGAGAATCTTTTCAAAACCGTAGATGAACTTGAGCTCTCGGTAAGAAGTGCTAACTGTCTAAGAAACGCCAATATCAAGTACATAGGTGAGCTTGTGCAAAAGACAGAGCAGCAGATCCTAGAAACGAAGAATTTTGGGAGAAAGTCCTTAAACGAGATAAAAGAGATTCTCGCGAGTATGGGGCTAAGGCTCGGCATGCACTTAGAAAACTTCCCATCCCGGGAAGAACTGGATAGAATGGCCGAAAAGAGAAAACAACAGATTTAAGGAGCAGGACATGAGACATCTCGATAAGGTAAAAAAACTTAACAGAACAAAAAGCCATAGGGTGGCTTTACTTAGAAACCTCGCTACATCCCTTTTCATTCACGAGAGCATAAAGACAACAAAAGCCAAGGCGATGGCTCTCAAAAGCTACGCCGAAAGGTTAATCACGCTTGCTAAAAGGAAGGATCTGCACTCTATGAGAATGGCTTTTAGCGCGCTCAGAAACAAAGAGGCTGTGAAAAAGTTATTCTCGGATATAGGAGAAAGGTTTAAGGATGTGAACGGCGGGTATATTAGGGTTTTGAACCTTGGAACGAGAAAGGGAGACTGTGCCAGAATGGCGCTGATCGAGCTTACAAGGAAAAAGGAGAAAAAGCAGGAAGAGAAAAAATAGGCTCCTTTTTAAATTTCTGTTTAAGCCAGAATCCAACTTACCCCTTTAAAACAGATTTTCTCGCCAGATAAAGACTCAAAAGCCCTTCTTGACTGTTTGAAAATGCGAAAAGAAAACTGGTATCATGACGATTGTGGATCTCTTTGATACAGGAAGAAAAGAACCTTATACTGTCCCTCTTGCGGAAAGAATGAGACCGCAAACTCTTAAGGAATTCGTAGGTCAGACACACGTTCTGGGGAAAGGAAAATTGCTCTTTACCTTAATTAAACAGAAAAAGGTTCCATCTATGGTCCTTTGGGGCCCAAGCGGGTGTGGAAAGACGACTTTAGCTTATATAATAGCGAAAGAGCTTGGTCTTTACGCAATATTTTTAAGCGCAGTTAGCATCGGTGTAAAAGAAATGAGGGAGATTATAAAAAGGTCTAAAAATGAGAAGATTCTTCTTTTCTTGGACGAATTTCACAGTCTCAATAGAAGCAAGCAGGATCTATTTCTACCTTATGTGGAGAAAGGTCAGATTCTTCTTATCGGAGCAACGACGGAAAACCCTTCCTTCGCGATAATAAAACCTCTTCTTTCGCGAATGAAGGTGGTGAAGCTCAACCCGCTATCAGAGGAGGAATTATTTTTTATATTAAAAAGGGCGAAAGACAACTCTGAGCTTAACACTTCTGGCGTTTTAGTAAACGATGAGATGCTTTCTCTTATAGCCTCTCTTTCTGATGGTGACGCAAGAAGGGCTCTAACGATATTGGAAATGAGCCATTCTTTAGCGAAAGAGAAGAATCTTCAGTCAGTTGACAGTGAATGCATATTTGAGGCTTGCCAGATAAGACCGAGGACTTACGACAGAAAAGGTGACATGCATTACGGACTTGCAAGTGCGTTTATAAAGAGCATGAGAGGCTCCGATCCAGATGCGGCTTTGTACTGGATGATGCGGATGATAAATGCAGGAGAAGATCCCCTCTATATTGCGCGTAGAATGGTAATATTTGCGTCTGAGGATGTGGGTTGTGCAGACCCATATGCTCTAACACTTGCCATATCGGCAAAGGAGGCTTTTGAGTTTTTGGGTCCTCCAGAAGGTTATCTCGCCCTTGCCCAAGCTTGCATATACCTATCGTTATGTGAGAAGAGTAATTCCGTTTACGTGGCACTACAAAAAGCAGAAAAAGATGTCTCTGAACTTCCAGAATATCCGGTTCCTATTCATCTTAGGACTGCGCCTACCAAACTGATGCGGGATTTGGGATATGGGAAAGAGTACTTATACCCGCACGATTTTGAGGGCGGTATTGTGAAACAAAGTTACAGACCGGAAGAGATCGCACAGAAAAGGTACTACTTTCCAACGACGAGGGGTTATGAGGTGAAGCTCAAAGAGTACCTCGAAAAAGCGAGAAATATCATATACGGAGATCCGGATGGAGATTCCAGAGAGAGAGCTCGTTAAAATCCTAAAAAAGTTCGGAGAAAAGAAACCGGCGATTATTAGAGGGATTGGGGATGACGGAGCAGTAGTGAGAATAGAGGATAGTTCTGTAGTTCTTTGTCAGGATGCCATCGTGGAGGGCATCCACTTCACCTTTTCGTATCTCAGTCCTTATCAAGTGGGTAAAAAAGCTCTTTACGTAAACATCGCTGATGTTCTCTCAATGGGTGCCGAGCCACTCTTTTACCAAGTGACATTGGGAATCCCAAAAAGAATTGGCTCCGATTCCGTTCGAGCCATCTATCGAGGAATGAGAAGGGTTGGATGTGAGTTTGGAATAACTCTAGTCGGGGGGGACGTCGTATCCACAAAGACCGATTTTTTTATCGACGTCTCCATGGTTGGACTTTTGAAATTGGACACCTACAAGGGCAGAAACCTTGCACGAGAGAGAGACCTTATAGGGGTCACAGGATATTTGGGAGAGAGTGCCTATGGGCTTTTGCTTCTACGAAGCGGACTGGAAGGGAAGAAGGGTCAAAAGAGGTTCGTTGATAGGTATCGTAATCCAAGGCCTCCTTACGAGATTTGGAAGGAACTGATTAAACATGATATAACAAATGCCATGATGGACATAAGTGATGGACTCCTCATAGACCTAGAAAGGATGATGGAGGAGAGTAAGAAATGTGGAATTATCTACTTCGACAAGCTTCCAATCCCTAGGGATCTAAAAAAAGAGAAGCTCGAGGATCTTGCCCTTTCTGGCGGGGAGGATTACCAGTTTCTCTTCACATTTTCGAAAACTAAAATAGGTCTTCTGGAGTCGCTCATAAAAAAGGGATATAAGATTTCAGTGATCGGTGAAGTCGTATCCGGGAAGGGAGTGAAGCTTATAAAAGATGGGAAGGCTGTGGAGTACAAGATTAAGGGATACGATCATTTCACGAACGGATAGCCTATGGAAAAAGGAATCTATGTTAAAGACATAGTAAACAACCAAGAAGTGAACGGATACTTTCTTGTAGTGAGAAAGAGCGTATCTTTTTCGAAGAACAATGCAAGGTACATAAGCGTTACGCTTAGGGATTCTTCAGGAACTGTGGAAGGGCGGATCTGGGACAGGGTTGACGAACTTGAGGCCCGATTTGAAAAGGACGATTTGGTTTTTTTACATTCCAGGGCAACCATTTACCAGGAAAAGCTACAACTCACCATAACCGACATTAAAAAAGTGCAGGAAAACATAACAATAGAAGACATGAAAGCTTTTTTCCCTGAGACCGAAAAAGGTATAGACACAATGAAAGAAGAGTACAAGCAGATTGTAAGTGGCATAAAGAACCCATATCTCCGTTCGCTTTTTGCGGAAATCGAAAAAAGGAGCGACGTGGTACGGAGGTTCTTTTTTTACCCCGCATCTTTGAACGTCCACCATGTCTCGATTGGAGGCCTTCTTGAGCATTCGGTGACTATGGCTAAAATGGGCAAGGAAGTTGTCAACATAATAGGCGGAAACATGGACATAGTCCTTACTGGCTGCCTCATACACGATATAGGCAAGATTGAGGAAATTGAAGTGAGAGGAGGATTCAGGTATTCAGACAGAGGAAGACTTTTGGGTCATATAGCCTTGGGGATAGATATTGTAAAGGGAGTCGTAAGTCAAATACCAAATTTTCCGGATACCCTTTACAACGCTCTCTTACACATAATCATCAGTCATCACGGGCTCGAAGAGTGGGGGTCGCCAAAAAAACCGATGTTTATAGAGGCATTGATAGTCCATTATCTGGACAATCTGGATGCAAAGGTAATGGGAGTGAAAGAGTACATGCGGGAAAGAATGGCGGACGAAAGATGGACCGAGTACCACAGGGTTTACGAGTCTCGCTTTTACAATATATCAGATCGAGACTCTTATGAAGGGGAGAGATAATGGAAGTGAGAAGGATATTTGTCGATAAAGTCAAGGCGAAAAACGGGCTTATCTTTGTTACTGGTCCCATGTACAGATACGTAGTCAATGTTTTAAGAAAAGCTCCAGGAGACAGAATAGACCTAATAGACGGAAAAGGTTACCTCTACAGGGCACACATTCACAGTGTAAAGAAAAAGGAAGTGTATTTTAAGATACTGGATGTCGTTTATCATCCCGAGGAAAAAAAACGGAAAGTTACCCTCTGTGTGAGTCCAATAAAAGGACCGCGAATGGACTGGATGATAGAGAAAGCAACGGAATTAGGTGTAGATAGGATTCTACCGACCCTTTTTAAGAGGACAATAATAAAGCTTGATGAAAAGGATAAAAAGGTCGAAAGATGGAAAAGACTGGCAGTGGAAGCATCTAGACAATCGGGGAGATTTACCGTTCCCGAAATTTTGAACCCCGTCCCTCTAAGGGGAATTCTTCCGTACGTCAAGGATGCGGATGTGAGATGGGTTCTCTACGAGCATGAAAGGGAAAGGCAGTTAAGGGATGTCTTTGGGGAGACCGGGGATGGTCAGATCTGTATTGCTATAGGGCCTGAAGGAGGAATAGAGGAGTCGGAAATATCTTGGCTTAAGGAAAATGGATTTATACCTGTTTCTCTCGGTAACACAATCTTCCGAACAGAAACAACACCGCTTGTAGTGCTTTCCATAATCCATTACGAAAGCATAAAAAAATGAGAAGAGAAAGGGGAAGAATAGGTTGTGGTTGCCTTTTCATGTTACTTATTGTAGTGCTAGTTGTACTCGCCGTTCTTTTTCACCCTTTGAGTTTGAAATTTGTGGGAAAGCAACTTCTCTATGCCGATAAAGCCAATTCCTCGGACATAGCCTTTGTACCCTGTTTCCGGGAAGATAAAAATGGGGAAGTCTACAAGGCTGCAATAGAAGAATTAAAAAAAGGCAGCGTAAAAGCTATATGGATTGAAGAGTACACCCTCCTTGACACGTCAGTAACCCAACTGATAAAAGGGATGGCAAAAAGTAAGGGTATAAAAGGAGATTTGATAAAAGGAGTAAGACTAGACGGAAAAGAAAAAGAAAAGTCTAAATCCCTAATCGAGATGTGCAAAAAAGCAGGGATAAAAAAGGTGATGATTCTTGTTCCGGAATACGCTTCCCGGAGGTACAAAGTACTTTACGGTGAATCAGGAACAAAAGGTCCTCTCTTCTTTGTAAATCCCGTAAAAGTCACCTTTTTTAACGTTGAGAAGTGGTGGAGGGAGACTCTTTCTAGGGAACTGGTGATCAGGGAGTACGCTGCTATAGGATCCCTCTATTTCGATGAATTGAAAAAAGAAAAGATTTTCAGAATAAAAGCCTGAAAATGGACTACTTGAGAGTCTGTCTTTTTGCCCTCTCAAAAATGAAGGGGCTCTCAAGGACAGAAAAAAGAAGACTGGCCGATGAGATTAGCAAAAAAAGAACTGGTTCGCTCAAAATGATGGAGAAAATCGTAAATAAAGAAATTGAAAAGGAACTGGAGAAGGAACTTACGTACCTACAAAAGATTGGCTCTTCAATCGTTACCATTCTTGATGACTCGTATCCATCAATCCTAAGAACAATTCCCGATGCCCCTATAGTCCTTTACGTCAAAGGAAAAATGCGTTACCTTAACGAGACTATTGCGATTGTAGGATCGAGAAAAGCTTCCTACGAGGGTTTAAATCTCGCAGAAAGAGTAGGTGAAACTTTATCGGAACTTGGAATTACAATAGTCAGTGGGCTAGCTAGGGGTATAGATGCGCAAGCACATAGAGGGGCTCTCAAAGGAAATGGGAAAACCGTTGCTGTTCTGGGATGTGGTATAGATGTGTGTTACCCGGCAGAGAATAGGCGCCTTTACGAACAAATCTCTGAGGAGGGGATGATTTTTTCAGAATACGCGCCTGGTGTCCCGCCTTTTCCGTATCACTTTCCAGAGAGGAATCGAATTATAGCCGGTTTGTCAAAAGCGATCCTTGTGGTTGAAGCCTCGAGAAAAAGTGGGGCGCTTATCACGGCAAGGCTGGGACTCGACTACGGAAGGGATGTTATGGCTGTTCCAGGAAACGTATACGATGAGTCCCATTCGGGAACAAACCTTTTGATAAAAGAAGGTGCAAGGCTCGTGACTGAAATAGGAGACATAATAGAATACTCTTTCCCGCACATAAGACCTAAAAAAGAATCGAAGGTTGAGCTTGAAAATGAAGAACTTTTAGTGTTTTCCGCAATAGGAAATGAAAGTACACATGTAGATGAAATAATCGAGAAGGCGAGGATGGATTCGCCAAAAGTCCTCGCAATTCTAACAAGGTTGGAACTCAAAGGACTCATAAAGGGTTTCCCTGGGGGATTCTACTTGAGGGTGTAAGATGGGAAAATCTCTCCTTATAGTTGAGTCTCCGACAAAGGTTAAGACCCTCGCCAAATTTCTCGACTCAAATTACATCATCAAGGCCACATATGGCCACATAAAAGATCTTCCTGAAGATCGTCTAGGTGTCGACATAAAGAACGGATTCACCCCCGAGTTTGTGGTGATCAAGGGGAAATCAAAAATCGTAGAGGATATAAAAAAGTCTAGCAGGGAGGCGGACAGAGTTCTTATAGGTTCCGATCCAGATAGGGAGGGGGAGGCTATAGCATTCCACGTGGCGGAACTTTTGGACGGGCATAAAGAGATAAAGAGGGTCCTCTTCCATGAAATAACGAAGAAAGGGATAGAGAAGGGCCTACGCTCCATCACAGATCTTAACGAAAATAAATATAACGCACAAAAAGCCAGAAGAATTTTGGACAGGCTCGTGGGATACCAGATAAGCCCGATCCTGTGGGAAAAGGTGAGCCACAGGTTATCGGCAGGACGTGTACAGTCTGCAGCGCTGAGAATGATCTGTGATAGGGAAGAAGAGATTGAAAAGTTTGTAAAGGAGGAGTACTGGAAGATAAATGTCGTTCTTGAGCTCGATTCCGGGACCCAATTTGAAGCAAGCCTTGCGAGTATAGACGGAGAAAAAGCCAAAATCCAAAAAGAAGAGGAAGCACAAAAAATAAAAAAAGAACTAGAATCACTTTCTTTCGAAATAAAATCCGTAACGAAAAAGAAAAGAGAAATTGCTCCTCAACCGCCCTTCATCACAAGTAGAATGCAGCAGGAAGCTTCAAAAGTTCTCAAGTTTTCGCCTAAAAAAACCATGTTACTCGCCCAGATTCTCTATGAAGGCGTAGAGTTGGAAGAAGGAAAGGTAACCGGCCTTATAACGTACATGAGGACTGATTCGGTGCGAATTTCCGAAGAGGCTAGAGAAGATGCTAAAAAACTGATCTACGAGCTTTTCGGCTCAGAATACCTCCCTTCTTCTCCCCGTATTTTCAAAAATAAAAGTACTGCCCAGGATGCCCACGAGGCTATCCGCCCAACGGATGTTTGGCGGACTCCCGAAAGTGTAAAACCTTACCTCACAAGGGATCTTTACTTGCTTTACGATCTCATCTGGAAGAGATTTGTGGCCTCTCAGATGGCAGAAAAGATAGTGGACTCTAGAACCGTAGAAATTATAGCGGGGAAGTACACGTTTGTGGCAAAGGGAGAAAGGGTCATTTTTGACGGATTTTCAAAACTCTATGAAGAAGCGCAGGAAGCAGAAGAAGAAAGACACATTCTTCCTGATGTGGACAAAGATAAGAGAGTAAGACTGAAGGAGGTAAAACTGGAAAAGAAGTACACAACACCACCTCCCAGATTCACAGAGGCAAGTCTAATAAAGGCTCTGGAGACTAATGGGATCGGAAGGCCTTCAACGTACGCAACGATACTGAGCACCATTTTAGAGAGGGGATACGCAAAGAAAGAAGAGGGTAAACTTAAGCCAACACCTCTTGGGCGGACAGTGAACAGTCTTCTTAAGCAATTCTTCCCATTAGTCGTAGATTTAGATTTTACGGCAAAAATGGAGGAAAGACTCGATCAAATAGAAAACGGAAAGGCAAATTGGTCTAAGATACTGGAAAAGTTTTACTTGGTCTTCGATGAAGAACTAAAAAAAGCGAAAGAGGAGATGAGGAACCTAAAGAAGGAGGAGAGACTAACAGAAATAGTCTGCGATAGATGTGGTAAACCAATGGTTCTCCGGTGGAGTAAGAATGGTGAATATATCTATTGCTCGGACAAGGAGAACTGTAAAAATAGGAAGAACGTCGTAGTGACAGAAGATGGAAAGATCAAAATAATCGAAGAAGAAAGAAAAGGAAGCTGTCCTAGGTGTGGCGGAGCCCTGGTTGAGAAAATAGGAAAGTATGGCAAGTTTATAGCTTGTTCCGCCTATCCTCTATGTACTTACACTGAACCCTACTCGACCGGGCTTAGTTGTCCTATCCTTGAATGCAACGGTAAGCTTGTAGAAAAAAGGTCCAAAAAGAAAAAGAGGCCGTACGTAGCTTGTAGCAACTACCCAAAGTGTTCTTTTATCACAAATCTCGAGCCGGAAAAAGGCCCCTGTCCTTTATGTGGATGTCCAACTCTCTTCATCAAAAAGGGTAAAAAAGTGTGTCTAAGGGAGGGATGTAATTGGCAATCAGAGTCATAGGTGGTGGACTTGCCGGGGTCGAGGCAGCTTACCAGATAGCGAAGAGAAAAAAGGAGGTCATTCTTTATGAGATGAGGCCAAAAAAAATGACACCGGCCCACAGGAGCGGGTTTCTCGCCGAGATAGTGTGTAGTAACTCATTTAAGTCCAAGGACATAAAAGATGCTCACGGCCTGCTAAAAGAGGAGATGAGCATCCTAGACTCGATAGTCTTAAAGATTGCAAAAGAGACCGAGATTCCTGGTGGAAAAGCTCTGGTTGTGGATAGATGGAGATTTGCGGAGAGAATAACCGAGGAGATTTCAAAAAATCCGCTAATTAGAATAGTGAGAGAGGAAATAACCGATATCCCCGAAGGTATAGTCATCATTGCTACGGGGCCTTTAACATCTGAGGCCCTTACACAAAAAATCGTCGAACTTACGGGGAAAGAGAATTTACATTTCTTCGATGCTATTTCTCCCATAGTTGATGGAACCACAATAGACATGGAGAAAGCTTTTTTTGGTTCAAGGTACGCTAAAGATCAGTCTGACTATCTCAACTTACCTCTTTCAAAGGAGGAATACGAGGTATTCTATAGGGAGCTGATAAACGCCAAAAAGGTTGAGCTTAGAGAATTCGAAAAGACTCCGTACTTTGAGGGATGTCTTCCCATTGAAGTTCTTGCGGAGAGGGGCATTAAAACCTTGCTTTACGGTCCCATGAAGCCTGTGGGATTAAAAGACCCAAGAACAAATAAAATGCCTTACGCGGTCGTGCAGTTGCGCAGGGAGGACAAGGAAGGGTCCATGTACAACATGGTAGGATTTCAGACAAAGATGACCTATCCTGAGCAGGAAAGAGTCTTTAGACTCATTCCTGCGTTGCGGAACGCAAAATTTTTAAGATACGGAAGCATACATAGGAACACGTTTATAAATTCCCCAGAACTTCTAACTCCAGCCCTAAGACTTAAAAAAGATCAAAGGATTCTATTTGCGGGCCAGATAACGGGTGTGGAAGGTTATATGGAGGCAGCCGCAATGGGAATTATAGCGGGTATTTCCGCCTCTTTTCTTTATGATGGAAAGGAATTTACTCCGCCTCCGTCCACAACCTGTATTGGAGCACTCATCGCTTACATAACAGAGAAAAGGTCCGATTTCCAACCTATGAATATAAACTTTGGACTTTTAAAGGACTATACAAAAAAGAAAAAGGAAGCTCTAATAGAACGAGCCCTAACGGAGATGAAGTCCTATAAAGCATCTATTTGATCGTTTGACCTAGCTGGAAAATTGGTAAGTACATTGCGATAATAAGCCCACCCAGGACAACACCTAGAAACACCATAATTATTGGTTCCATAAGCGTCATGAGATTCGCTATCATGTTATCCACATCATCCTCGTAAAAGTCAGCAACTTTATTGAGCATAGTGTCCAGGGCACCCGTCGATTCCCCAACTTCCACCATCTGCACAACCATAGGGGGAAAGACACCGCTTTCACCTAGCGGTTCCGACATGCTTTTCCCTTCAGTTATGCGAGATTTTGCGGTAAGGATAGCATCCTCCACGACTTTATTACCCGCCACCTTGGCAACTACGTTTAAACTTTCAAGGATAGGCACGCCACTCGAGAGTAAAGTCGCAAGGGTTCTAGAGACCCGAGCCACCGAGCTTTTAATGGCTAGCACTCCGAAGATCGGAAGCTTTAAAATGAGATTATCGATCTTCCGTTTACCGTCCTCAGTGGCATAATACTTTTTAAAAGAAAAGAGCAAAACGATCAAAAAGCCAAAGATGTACAAAATGTAGCTTTTGACAAATTTGCTAAGATTCACAACGAATTGAGTCGGAGCAGGCAGGGTTGCCCCAACATCTCTGAACATGGTCTCAAATACGGGAATAACGAAAACGAGGAGAACCATTACGACCCCTATGGCAACAGTGACTATGCTTGCGGGATATATAAGCGCCGATTTGATCTTTTTTTTCAACTTAGCGATCTTCTCCATATACGTTGCGAGTCTCAAAAGGACGGTATCTATCATACCTGCTTCTTCCCCTGCCCGTACGAGATTCACGTACAAAGAGTCGAAACACTGCGGGTAGTCCTTCAAAGCCTCTGCAAAGGAGGACCCTTCTTCTATCTTTGTCTTTATCTCCTTTATTATGCCTTTTAGGTTGCGATTTTCAGCCTGATTCGCTAAAACGTCCAAAGACTGAACTAGCGTCAAACCGGAAGTGATCATCGTTGAGAGTTGTCTAGTAAATACGACTATGTCCATCACGTTTATCTTTGCCTTTGGGTTATAGTCCTCCTTTTTTTTCTTCTTTTCTGTTGCTTTAAGGAGTATAATCCCGTCCTTTCTTAGAGCTATTCGGAGGGAAAGTTCTGAATCGGCACTCATCGTACCCCTTTGGGGTTCCCCATTTATAGCCCTGCCGACCCATTCATACACAGGCATAAAGCCCCCTAATCTGCTTTGACAACCACATAAAACGTAGTATTTTGCCGGTTCAAAAGCATGACAACCCCTTCTTTTAAGTTCACATTTCGTATAGCCTCCTTGAAGTCTCTGGTATTCTTTATCTGTTTTCTATTGACCTCTTTTATTATGTCGCCCCGTCTTATATCCGCTTCATACGCAGGACTTCCTACCTGTACATCGGTCACTATCACACCGGTTCTTTCCTTGAGATTTAGGTGCCTTGCTATTTCAGGTGTCAGATCCTGGACCACAAGACCCAAATTTTTCTCTACTTCAGGTTGCCGAGACGCCCTTTGGGGCTCATCTTTCTGTTCTCCTATAATCACTTCCTTTTCTATCGTTTTGCCGTCTCTTATGATTTTAATTTTCACTTTCTTTCCGACCTCAGTTGAAGCGACAAGCCGAGGAAGTGTGTCCATGTCCACAGGTTTTCCATCGTATTCGACTATTATATCTCCCCGTTTAATTCCTGCCAGATCAGCAGGCGACCCTTCTTCAACCTGGGCTACAAGTGCGCCACCCGGTTCTTTCAAGCCGAATGTCTTTGCTATCTCTGGTGTGACTCTCTGGATGCTAACTCCAAGCCAACCTCTTACTACCCTCTTTCTTGTTTTAAGCTGTTCCACAATTCCTTTAGCCAGATTTATAGGAATGGCAAAACCGATACCCTGGCCTCCAGATATGATGGCCGTATTTATACCCACCACCTCTCCTCTGAGGTTAAAAAGAGGGCCTCCGCTATTTCCTGGATTGATTGATGCGTCCGTTTGGATAAAATCATCGTATGGTCCTTGACCTATGACCCTCCCTTTTGCGCTTACTATGCCAGCTGTGACCGTATGTTCAAGCCCGAAGGGATTACCGATAGCGATTACCCACTCGCCTACTTCAAGCTTGTCTGAATCTCCTAAAACTGCAACTGGAAGATCCTGGCGAGGATTTATCTTTATGAGGGCTATGTCCGTCTTTGGGTCTCGTCCTACAACAATGGCATCGTATTCTCGAGAATCGTATAGTTTCACCTTTATTGTTTGTGCTCTTTCAACTACGTGATTATTCGTGAGAATGTATCCTTCTTTATCGATTATAAAACCGGATCCGAGGCTTCTCTGCTTGTATTCTCTCTGAGGAATATCCCCGAAGAACCTTTCAAAATAATCGCCGAAAAAGTCATCGAACGGGCTTCTCCTTCCAAAAAACCACTCTCTCAGATCGGGTCCTCTGACTATGGTTGTTGTGCTTATATTAACAACGGAAGGTTTAACTTTCTTCACAAGCTCAGTAAAATTGGGGAGAGACCTTTCTGCTGGAGATAGTCCCGTCTGAGCTTTCACAAGTTCTAAACTTACATCCCGAGAGACCACCCTGTCCTTCATATAGGCTAGAAGGAAAATACAGCCTAAAACCAAAACCAAAATGAGATAAGGTCTCTTTAGCCTCATTTGGCGCTCCTCCTTATTTTACCCAATGGGTAGTCTGACCGAGAAGGTGCTTCCGAGACGAGGTGTGCTTTTAACCTCGATCATACCGTTGTGGGCCTCGGCGATCCACTTGCTTATAGAAAGGCCGAGTCCTGTTCCAGACTCTCTCCTTCTCGACTTATCAGCCCTGTAGAACCGATCAAAAATGTATTTAATGTCTGTTTCGCTTATGCCTATTCCAGTGTCCTTTACATCTATCCGGGCGTATCCATTTTCCACGTAACTCGTTACTTCCACCTTTCCTCCGGGGTTAGTGTACTTTATTCCGTTGTCGATGATATTTACAAGCATCCTTCTCAATTTCAGTTCATCTCCCAAGATACTCACATCTTCCAAGTACCCTATCTCCAGATTGACCCCCTTCTCCTCAGCGTAACTTTTCATGTCGAGGCACACATCCGTTATGAGATCGTGAAGTGCAACAGGTTCTTTAACTAAAGGCAAATTGTTAGTCTCAGCTTTGGAAAGGAAAAGCAGATCGTCTATTATCTTTGTCATCCTGTCTATCTCCTCGAGATTGCTTCTTAGTATCCTTTGGTACTCCTCTTTGTCCCTTTCCTTCCTAAGCGCCACTTCTGTTTCTCCTTTCATTATCGCAAGCGGTGTTTTAAGCTCGTGGGAGACGTCTAGACTAAACTGGTTTATCCTTTGAAAAGAATCCCTCAGCCTCTCTATCATCTCGTTAAACGTCTCTGCGAGCTTACCTAGCTCGTCCCTTCTGCCACCCACATCTATCTTTTCATCGAGATTACTAGAAGATATCTTTATAGCTGCCTTTCTTATCTGGTCTACTGGTCTTAGGCTTTTCTTTGCCAAAAAATATCCACCTATCAAAGTGAAAATTAGGGCACTTGGGATACTGATGGCCATGACAACAATAAGCTTCGAAAGCGACTCATAGTAATCTTCGAGAGAGGTACCAACCTGTACTATGCTAACTACTTTGCCATTTTCGATTATAGGAAGTGTTATGATTCGTAACCTTGAGCCTTTCTCCCCTATTGTTTCGTACGTTGCTATTCCCGAAAGAGCCTTCTCTAAAGATTTGTAACTTATCGGCAATGTTTGAGTTTCAAGGTCGCTCATCTGGGCACCAATCTTTCCTGATGCGTCGAGTATCTGGATAACTTTACCTTTCGGTTTTCTTCCAAAAATGTTCTCAAGATAACTCTCGAAGTTTCCAAAAATTGTGGGTGCGCTCGTATCGACTATAGATGAGGAAAGAACATCCGCAATTGACTTGAGCTTTCTGTCTATGCTTTGCTCTAGACTAGTCTTATAGTAAACGTACACCCATACAGAAAAAGCTATAAGAACAAGACCGAGGATCGATCCGTACCAGAGAGCTAACTTCCATTTGATGGGTAGCACTACACCTTTAATTTTCATCCTTGAGAATGTATCCAGTTCCTCTTATGGTTTGGATGTACCTTTTCTTTGAAAGCTTTTCCATCTTCTTCCTCAAAAAATTTACGTACACATCCACAATGTTTGTGGAATCGATCTTCCCTCCCCACACATACGCTCCAATCTCTTCCCTCGTCAATGGTCTTTCTCTATGTCTGAACATGTATTCCAAAATCATAAATTCCTTTTCGGTAAGATCCACATCCTTCGAGGAAACCATGAGTTTTCTCGTGTAAGGATCGAGCTTAAGTTCTTTGTACTCCATAATCCGTGAATCCTTCGATTTACTCCTCCGAAGGAGAGCCCTCATCCTCGCAAGTAACTCGTCGAACGAAAAAGGTTTCGTAAGATAGTCATCGCTTCCTAAATCAAGTCCCCTCACTATGTCCTCCTTTGAAGTCCTTGCGGTAATTATTAGGACAGGCGTATCGACACCTTGTGCTCTTACGATTCTTAGAAGCTCAAGCCCGTCTATTTCGGGAATCATGAGGTCAAGTAATATTATGTCGTAGTTCTTTTTAAGGATCAGTTCGAGACCTGATTTGCCGTCAAGTGCGACATCCACTGCATAACCTTCTTCTTCGAGCCCTTTCTTCATGAAGTCTAAAAGCTTTTCCTCATCTTCGATGAGAAGGACTTCCACAAAGGTTATTATAGCATTTTCCGTTGAAAAAATCTTAAAGATTCTGAATACTTTTTACGCAATGCCCAAGATCGAAGACGGCACGTATGTCCTAATCGTCCATAATGACAGAAGATACCTAAAGCGAGTAAAAAAGGGGGAATCCTACTTTGGAAAGGGTGGAAGATTGTCATACGACGAGCTAATAGGCAAGGAATTTGGTTTTAAATACGGGGAGTATGCGATTTTAGAACCGACTTTAGAAGACGTCATCATGCTGGGACTAAGGAGGGAGACGCAGATTGTTTATCCGAAAGACAGTGCCTATGTATGCCTCAAATTGAACCTGAAAAATGGTTCGAAAGTATTAGAAATAGGAGCTGGAAGCGGAGGTCTCACCCTTGTGTTTTCCCGTGCGTGCGGTAAGGAGGGAAAGGTTGTGAGCCTAGAGAGGGAAGAGAGGCATTACAAAAATTTGAAAAAAAATCTCGAATCTTTCGGAGAGCTAGCGAACGTGGATCTAATACTTGGAGATGTAGACTCTATTAAGGGGGATGAATTCGATGCGTGTTTTATCGATGTCAGGGAGCCTTGGCTATATACCGAAAAAATCTGGGAAGTCTTAAAACCGAGCGGTGTTGTAGGAACTATAGTTCCGACAGCCAACCAGATCTCTGAAACCTTGAAGGGACTGGAACGCGGATTTGCAAATATTGAAGTATTGGAGATACTTATCAGACCTTATAAAACTGTTCCGGAAAGGATAAGACCGGTCGACAGAATGGTGGCACACACAGGCTACCTCATATTTGCAAGAAAGGTCAAAGAATTATGAATTTCTTAATGTAAGCAACAATTTCATCTATGTCGTCCATGACGGTAAAAATATTTAAGTCTTCAGGACATATAGCACCGGAGCCCAAAAGTTTGTTTTTGATCCACTCCACAAGGCCCGCCCAATATTCCGAGTCTACAAGTACAACTGGAAACGGTTTTACCTTTTTCGTCTGGATAAGGGTTATAGCTTCAAAGCATTCATCTAGGGTTCCGAAGCCACCGGGCATTATTATGTAGCCTATAGCATACTTGATAAACATAACCTTTCTTACGAAGAAGTACCTGAAATTCAGCTTAATGTTAGCATAAGGATTGGGTTTTTGCTCAAGGGGCAGTTCTATGTTTAGGCCTACGGATTTTACACCTGCATCCCTTGCCCCCTTATTTGCAGCCTCCATTACTCCTCCACCGCCGCCAGTTATTATGTTAAAGCCATTTCTTCCCAAGGACCTTGCAAGCTGGTAGGTCTTGGCGTAAAGAGGGTCATCCTTCTTGCACCTGGCGCTTCCGAAAATACTGACTGCCGGGTATATATCTGAAAGATTTTCGAACCCTTCGACAAACTCCGCCATGATTCTGAAAAGCCTCCATGTGTCTCGAAGAGTTATTTCATCGATCAAAAATTGCTTTTCCATCTGAGTTGCCCCTTTTGGCTTGAGATTTTTGGACATGGCGTTATATTATTAAACAAGTTCTCACCTGTCAATTTAAAGTTACTGGAATCGGCCAAATGGTCCATGGCGGTGTAAGGATCGGGATCGACATAGGAGGAACCAAGACAAGCTTTGGGTTTTTCGACGAGGCGGGAAAGCTAGTATTTTTTGAAAAGATTGGAACTGAAAAAGATTACGAATACCTAAAGGATAAAATGTTAAGTTCCATAGTTAGGGTTGTTTCGGAAAAAGGGATAAAGATCAAAGACATAAAAAAAATAGGGATTGCTTGTGCCGGACAGATAGACACGGAAAAAGGGATAGTGAAATTTTCGCCAAACCTTGGATGGCGCGATATACCTCTGAAGACCGATTTTGAGTCTTTTTTTTCCGTAGAAACTTACGTTGAAAATGATGCAAATGCTGCAACATACGGAGAATGGAGATTCTCTTTTTCGGGAAAGCCGAAAAACGTTGTTGGTATCTTTATAGGTACTGGGGTCGGGGGAGGCATTATCATAGACGGAAGGCTGTACCGAGGCTCCAAATCTCTCGCAGGAGAGATCGGGCATATGATTTTAAATCCTGACAAATACCCATGCAACTGCGGTTCCAGAGGATGTTTCGAAGCCATATGCGGAGGAGATTACATATTGCAAAGGGTTCGCAGGATTTTAGATGGGAGTCCAAAAGGCAAAATATGGGAAATGATAAGGAATGGTAAGCTCTATGTATCCTATGTTGAGGAAGGTTATTATCTTGGAGATGAAATCTTAAAAAACATCTGGGAAGAGGTTATAGTCTATTTAGGCTTCGCCTTGGTCAACATAGCGAATATTTTTAACCCAGAATTGATAATTCTTGGGGGGGGTGTTATAGATGGGACAAAAAGGCTCGTTTCGGAAGCAAAGAGGGTTTTTGAAGAAAAGGCCATGTTCGAAAGCAAAAGACATCTCTCCATCGAAATTTCTAAACTTGGCGACCGTGCCGGCATTTTGGGTGCGGCGTTCATAGATGGAACGATTGGATAAACACCCTTATTACTTCACACCTCGGATCGATATTATAGAGATGGTCCCTGAGGGTGTTGAAAGAATTTTGGACATTGGATGCGGTGGTGGGGAAACTAGCCGGATACTCAAGGAAAAAGGAAAGACAGTAGTAGGCATTGAGATAAGAAAGGATATAGCCAAGTTCGCTGCCCAATATTACGATGAAGTGTTTGTGGGTGATGTGGAAGAAATAGACCTACCATTTCCGCCTGGTTACTTTGACTGTATAATTTACGGAGACATCCTTGAGCACCTTGTGGATCCTTGGTCGCTACTTAAAAAACACAATAAGTATCTTAGGATGGATGGATTTTTGGTTGTGAGCATCCCCAATGTGAGACACTACAGGGTTTTAAAAAAACTTATCTTTTATGGAACCTGGGATTACACGGATGAGGGGATTCTCGATAGAACTCATCTTAGGTTTTTTACACTTAAGACCGCGAAAGATATGATTAGTGAGGCGGGATTTAAGGTTCGGGTAGTAAAATTTAGGATTTCTGGAGCGCGATGGCTCAAATTACTCAATGAGTGCTTGGGAAAGATTCTCCTTGAGTTTTTGGCCCGGCAATACCTGATCTTGGCCGTAAAAGATAAAAGGTTTTGATTCTTGTCAAGGGTTACTATCATTATTCCCAACTACAACGGAGAAAAGCTACTTCCTCTTCCGCTTGAGTCCTTAAAAACGCAGGACTTTAAAGATTTCACAACCGTAGTCGTGGATAACGGATCGAAAGATAATTCTCTTTCCCTTTTGAAAGAAAGATATCCTGAGATAACGGTCATAAGATTGGAAAAAAATTACGGTTTCTCATTCGCTGTCAATCGTGGAATCGAAGCCGCAGAATCGGAGTACATAGCACTTCTCAACAATGATATGGAAGTCACACCGGGATGGTTGAGAGAGATGGTTGATGCCCTTGATAGGTATCAAGATGCGGGGGCTTGCAACCCCAAAGTTCTAAGGTACCGTGAGCCAGATAGAATAAATGTTTTAGGTATCCGTTATAACAGTAACAGTGCGGTAGAAATCATAGGCGCAGGAAAAGAGGACAGATATGAATACTGTAGCAACATAAGGTACATCTTCGGTGTAAACGCCGGCGCCTCTCTATATAGAAGGAGCATGTTCGAAGATATAGGTCTTTTCGATGAGACCTTTTTTGCGTCCTTTGAAGATGTGGATTTGAGTTTTAGGGCCCAGCTTGCGGGATATAAAGCCATCTTCGTTCCTTACGCCGTTGCCTACCACATGGTTGGAGCGACGATAAAGAGAAAAAGGTACCTCCAGACTTACCTCAACAATAGAAACTCCCTTTTGTGCTTTGTAAAGAACATGCCGTATGAGCTTATCGTGAAAAACTTTCCAAAGGTGTTAAGATATAGGCTGTCTATGCTTTTTGAGAGAACTTTCCTTAACTTCTACAAGATTAGAACGTACTATTTTCTATCAGGAATTTTTTCGGCATTTCTCAAGTTACCCTATGTGCTTGAAGAGAGAAAAAAAGTTCAAAAAAAAAGAAGGGTAAGTGTTGAATACATTGAGTCAATTATGGACAAGGATTTCTTGTAAGGCAATGTTAAAAAAGGATTCAATCGTCTGGTATCTGAAGGATGAAAGTCTAAAAAATGTCCTTAAGTCTCAGCATTTCGGATGGGCACGGGCCCACAAAATCATAGAACTTGCGGGTAATAATAGGATCTTTGTCAAATGTTTTGTTGAGAAAGGTATCTTCGGATATCTAAGGAACTTCTTTTCTCCGAGAGGAAAAAAAGAGTTTGAAACTTATGAAAGGCTAAAAGACCTTGCCATCGAGACGCCTAAAGGCTTAGGGTACGGATTAGGATCTTTACGTTCTTTTTCAGTCTGGGAGTATGTAGAGGCAGAAACTTATCTTAAAAAGTTTAAGGAGGCTAAAGACAGGTCGCTTTTACTTAAAATTCTTGCCGAGTTCTTAAAAAAACTTAAATCGAAAAAAGTAAGGCATGATGACTTACACTTGGATAATCTATTGATCGTGGATGGTCGTTTGATTCTCGTTGATTTTCACAAGGTAAAGATTAAAAAGAGATTTGGCAAAAAGGACGAAATATCGAACATCTCTTATGCGCTTCATACCTTATACGACGAGCTCAGACATGACGAGCTTCAGGTCTTTTTTAATTTCTACGGAGATCCATCGATTAGAGGAAGTGTCGAAAGGAAAATCGAGGACCTAAGAAGGTCTTGGATTCAAAGGAAGCTCAAAAGGTCGGACAAAACCACATCTTTAGTTTTGAGTCAAAACGGCTTTAGATTTTTGAAAGGCTTTGAGGGAGTAAGAGAAGGTAACTTGGTGGAGCTTATAAAAGAAGATAGGAAAGTCACTCTTTTGAGATACTCCAACTGCGTAAAAAAAATTTACAAAAGCAGAAGAAGATTGAAGCGGGCTTGGGCCAATAGTGTAGTTTTTGAATACCTCGGTACCCGTATAGTTCCTAGGGCCTTTGCCATGAGGCTTCCTAGTTTTAGGTCGCACGGTTTTATCCTCATGGAAGATCTGAAAAAGCAAGGCGGTTTTGAGCTTGATAGGTTTTTAGATCAAACCTACGAAAGGATGGAAGAAACCCAAAGGCTCACACTTCTCAAAGATTTTTCAGCCTTCCTTCTTAAGCTAATCAAGCTCGGTATCTTTCATAAGGACTTTAAGGGCTGTAACATCTTTTTTGTTCCCCAGGTAGGCTTTTACCTTTTGGACGTTGAAGATATTGTTTTTAAAAAGTTAGGATGGGAAGAGCTAGCATCCATGCTTTCAACCCTCAATAACACCATTCCCAAAAAGGTATCTATTATGGATCGGTTAAGAATCATCGCCTCAATCGATGCTCTCTCGAAAGAAGAGAAGAGAAAACTCATAAAAAAAGTTACGGAGAACTCAAAAGAAAGGGAAATAGTCTACGTGGGAAAAGAAGGTCTCGTTTTTAAGCGATGGGAAGTATAAACCTAACCTTTTTCATCCAGGGACATAATGTAGCGTCTTCAAGGCTTAGGGTCCTTCAGTACATACCCTATCTCAAAAAAGCGGAGATCAACCCTAAAGTCTTTGAGTATCCGAAGAATATTTCTGGATGGATCAAGATGTATACGTATTTTAGGGGTTCGGATGCCATCTTCTTTCAGAGGAAGAGACCACCGCTAAACCTCCTTATTCTTTTAAAACTCATGAAAAAAAAGATCATATACGACTTTGACGATGCAATTATGTTCAAAAACTCCCTCTCAGAAAATCCCTATTCGCTAAGAAGAATGATGAGCTTTAGAAGGATCATGCGGTTTTCTGATCTTGTGATAGCAGGAAACAGTTTTTTAAAAGAGGAGGCTCTAAAATTCAATAGCAACGTTTACGTGCTACCTACGCCAATAGATGGAAGCCGTTACTTTCAAAGGCCACACAAAGAGACGGGCACGGTAAACATAGGCTGGATAGGAGACCATGGAAGTATACACTATTTAGAAAGCTACAAGGATGTATGGGAAGAAATTGGAAAGAGCTACAAGAACGTGATTCTCACTATTATCTGCGACACATCCATAGAGACAGAGCACATAAAAGTAAATCCCGTAAGGTGGAGCTTAGAAACCGAAACCGAGGAGCTCTCAAAAATCGATATTGGAGTCATGCCCCTTTTTGATGACCTTTGGTCTAAGGGGAAATGTGGTTTTAAAATTATCCAGTACCTAGGGATG
Organism: Thermodesulfobacteriota bacterium; assembly: GCA_025062045.1. Taxonomy (NCBI): domain Bacteria; kingdom Pseudomonadati; phylum Thermodesulfobacteriota; species Thermodesulfobacteriota bacterium. Next base: position 47,272 of record JANXAF010000008.1, on the reverse strand, counting down.
GGAATACCGTGCGTTTGTACGCCGGTGGGCATAAATAAGGATATAGTCGATGACGGAATAGAGGGATTTTGGGCCCGTACGAAGGAGGAGTGGATTGAAAAGCTTTCTCTGCTTATCGAGAACCCAAGCCTAAGAAGAAAGATGGGCGAGATGGGAAGGAAAAAGGTCACGTCCAACTTTACGGTTGAGGTCTGCGCGCCAAAGCTTGTAAATTACATAAGATCTCTTTTTTAGCTCAGTATCCTATCTTCTTTCTCCAGTCGGGCTCAAATTCCTCATCAAAGAATTTTTCAAGCTTTTTCAAAATCTTTCTCCAACCAGACTCATACTCGCTTGTCAAAACATCTTTAAGGAAGGGCACGATTTCTCCAAGCTTGTTTTTCGGTAAATAAGCTCTGGCCTTCATCTCATAGGAACGTTTCAGTGATTCAGAATTGAGGGAATGGGCGGTAAGCATGACAACTTTTAAGCCCTTCTTTACCGCCATATCTAAAAGATCAAAACCCCTAACTCCCATAATGTCCAAAATGACTATGTCATAATCGTTCTTTTCCAGTTTCTCTTTTGCCTCTTCAAACGTTCTTGCTTCGTCAAACTGACAGGTCTCACACGCGTCTACAATCTCTTCCCTTAGAACTTGCAAGACATCCGGTTCATCATCCACAGCAAGGATCTTTTTTCCGTCAAGAATCGGCTCTTTCATCATATCCCTCCTTTTTTGGATTATAGATGCATATACCACACAGAAACCGCATAAGTAAATCAAAAGATTACTGATCGGAAAGTCAAAACCCTTCTTTCCCAGTATGGAGAACGGAGAGAATCGACCCCTACACCCTTGGCTTTGGAGGCATGGATGAACTCTTCTTTATTCAACATAATTCCGGCGTGTAAATCCTTTTGAATTTTAAAAAAGACGATATCTCCGGGCAAGACGTTTTCTTTTGCGACCTCAATTCCAACTTTAATTAGCTTTTCTGTCGAGATTGGTAGGTCTATATTCACTTTCTTGAATACGTAATGAATAAGTCCGCTACAGTCGAACCTTTCCGGTCCTTTTCCACCAGCCATGTACGGTTTTCCGAGAAGGGATAATGAAACCTCAACGATCCGGTTTCTTATCTCTTCTTGTCCCTCATAAACTCTGATTTTTTTGGGAGCGCATCCAAAAAGGGATACGATTATAATGGATAATAGGACCAAAGGCAGGATTTCTCTCACCGATGCAACTCCAAAAGCGGGACCACATCCAAAAGATTATCGCTTGTTACCGAGTAGTTCACGTAGGGAATGATTTCTGGTTCAGGGTTAAACCCTATCGAGACCCCCACGCTTTGAAACATTGTAAGATCGCCTACCCCATCCCCTATGGCGAAGGCGTCTTCCCTTCTTAGGCCAAATCTCTTTAGTACGTTTTTGACGACTCTGTCCTTTCTTCCCTGTTCCACGTTTATATTAATCTTCCCTGTTATAAACCCATCGGAGGTTAAAAGTTCATTGGATACCGCAAGATCGATACCAAGTAATTCCTTCACTCTGTTTACAACGAGGCTAAGTCCCGTAGAAACTATAACTGTGTAAAAACCCATATCCTTTAAAATCTTTATAGCTTTTTCCGCACCTTTTGTGAGAGGTATCTCTTTTACGATTTCTAATACTTCTTTTAGCGATCTCCCTGCCCAGAGGTAGGCATCTTTTCTGCAAAATTCGTAATAGTCGATCTTTCCTTCAAGGTATAGCCTTTGGAAGTGCTCTGCCAGATCATCCCATAAGTTTAAGCGTCTGTGGAGATACTCCCAGCTACTTTTGATTTGAGTTAGGGTTCCATCGCAATCCAAAAATAGTACCCTTGAAGGCATACCCGTTTTATAGCATTGAAAACTGAAAAAGTCTATCCTACAATCTTCGACATGAGTGTAGACTGGGAGAGAAGGTACAAAGAAGGCTTTTATTCGCGAGATTTAAAGACACACTGGGTCCTTGAAAGGTACCATTCTTTGATAAAATCGGGACCAGTACTCGAGATCGCCATGGGTATTGGCAGGGACTTAATCTTTCTTTCGGAGAGAGGATATAGGGCTATAGGAATGGACATATCTATGGAGGCGCTAAGACAGGCAAAAGAGAGGTTTAATAAAAAAGGAATGAAAGATTTCTTCCTTGTGAGGGCCGATGCCCAAAACCTGCCTTTCAAGGAAGGTAAATTTGGTTGTGTTCTCGTTTTTTACTTTCTGATACGAGGGATCGTGAAAGAACTTAAAAATCTGCTCAAAAAGGATGGACTTTTAGTATACGAGACATATCTTAAACGGCAAAACTTAATAGAGGGATTTCGCAACCCGGACTATCTTTTGGAAGACGGAGAGTTGCTCCATCTATTCGAGGACTTTGAATGCATCTTTTACGAAGAAGGGATATTTGAGACGAATGGAAAAAGGAGAGCTTTGGCCAGATTTGTCGGAAGAAAAAAATGATCGTTGAGTGGAACCCAAAAAGGCCAAAGAGAAAGATAACAGAAAAACTAAGGGAAGTCCTCCTTTCTGGAGGCGTTATAGCTTATCCTACTGACACTTTTTACGGGCTCGGATGTGACTCTTACAACGTAAAGGCCATAAAGAAGCTCTACCAGATAAGGAAAATGGATGAGAAGAAAGCGATGAGCCTTATCTGTAGGTCATTCAAAGAGATTAGCACCTATGCGATAGTAAGTGAGTTTGCTTTCAAAATCATGAAACTCATATTGCCCGGTCCTTATACAGTTGTACTCAGGGCAAAAAAGATAGTCCCCAAGATTATGATGACACCCCGCAAGGAAATCGGAATCCGCATGCCACTTCATGATGTACCCATCGGTCTTGCAAATCTTATCGATCGACCGATACTTAACACAACGGCAAAGGTTTCGGGTGAGGACGTTCTTACAGATCCCAAATCGATTGAGAGAAGGCTTAAAGGGCTCATAGATATTGTAATAGACGGCGGACTCCTTCTAGGAAGTGAACCCTCCACCGTAGTGAAACTTGTGGATGACAGAGTGGAGATCTTAAGAACCGGTAAAGGCCCTATTGATCTTCTTCCTCTTTAGACTCTTTTGAACTTTGAGCCTCGGATAAAGCTTCCTCTATCGTTTCTTCGAAATCCTCTCCGAGTTCATCGCCGAATTCCTTCCCTATCCTTCTCATAAACCTTTCAACACTTCTTGGGTTATTCTCATCAAGATCTGAAAATTTAGCTGGATCTAACATGCTTTCGATCCGTTTCTCTTCGCTTTTTAGAATGGCCACCCTCGAAATCATCTTCTCGACCCTTTTGCTTCCACAAAACTTACAATAAGGCTCGATAGTCTCACTTACCCTAAGGGAAAGGAAGGTAGAGATTTTTTTACACTCTGGGCATCTATACTCGTATATCGGCATATAAAAGCACCTCTTTCATTATACAGAAAACCCTGATACTCCATCAAGCTTTCATAAAAAATTCTTGACTCAAGTTCCATTAACTGTTACTAATTGAAAGCCATGTTCATATGGCTCTTCCACAGAATAAGTGGAGTTGCCCTTCTTATCCTTTTCGGGATAAAGATTTTTACAAGTTTCTTTCTTTTTACTAAGGATGCCAAGCCTGATTGGGCGTTAAGCCTCCATAGGAATCCGGCGATGGATATTCTCATTCTTGTTCTTTTCACCTTCCATAGCGTATACGGTATCCGCAATATAGTGCTAGATTTGGGTTACAGGAACGAAAAAAAGCTCTTTATCGCTTCGAATGCGCTAGCCGGAATAATCTCATTGGTTTTAATTTATCTCTACGCCTTATTCTCATAGTTGATGATTGAGCACGAAGTAATAATAGTAGGAGGCGGTCTTGCGGGACTCAGAGCGGCGGTGGGTCTTTGCGAGAAATACGATGTTGGTTTGATTTCGAAAGTCTATCCCCTTCGTTCACATTCGGTTGCAGCCCAAGGTGGAATAAACGCGTCTTTAGGAAATCACCCAGAGGGAAGGGACGACTCTTGGGAAAAACACATGTTCGATACAGTAAAAGGAAGTGATTATTTAGCAGACCAGCACGCAGTTGAAATAATGTGTAAAGATGCTCCGCGGGCAATTTACGAGCTTGAGCACTGGGGTTGCCCGTTTAGTCGATTTCCAGATGGCTCCATTGCCCAGAGACCTTTCGGAGGTGCTGGATTTCCGCGAACCTGTTATTCTGCTGACCTTACAGGACACGTCCTCCTCCATACCCTTTTTGAGAGAGCGATTTCAAAAAGGCTTAAAGTTTATCCCGAGTGGTACGTTTTTGCGCTTGTAAGTGATGGAATTACTTGCCACGGGGTGATAGCCTTCGACCTTCTCACAGGTGAAATTGTACCGTGCGCTGCAAAGGCTGTGCTTTTTGCCACAGGTGGCTACGGAAGGGTCTACTATTACTCGACAAATGCGCTCATAAATACTGGCTCCGGTATAGGGATAGCCTATAGGGCGGGTGTGCCACTTAAAGATATGGAATTTGTACAGTTCCATCCAACGGGTCTCGTAGGGACGAACATCCTCATGACTGAGGCCTGCAGGGGAGAAGGCGGGTACCTTATAAACAGGCTTGGCGAAAGATTCATGGAAAAATATGCCCCCATAGCTATGGAACTCGCTCCCAGAGACATAGTTTCAAGGAGCATTCAGACAGAGATAGAAGAGGGAAGAGGATTCGACCACCCCCATGGTAAATACGTTTTACTAGACCTGAGGCATCTCGGAGAAAAAAAGATAATGGAGAGGTTACCGGGCATAAGAAGCATTTGTCTTGACTTCTTAGGTATAGATCCAGTGTACGAACCAATACCGGTAATGCCCTGTCAACATTATTCCATGGGAGGAATAGATACTAATGAGAAATGTGAAACAGCACTTAGAAATTTTTTTGCAGCGGGAGAATGTGCGTGCGTGAGTGTTCATGGTGCAAATAGACTTGGCGGGAATTCTCTTTTGGAAACTGTAGTATTCGGAAAGATAGCCTCAGAATCCATATCGGAGTATCTTTGTGGGAACGAAGTAAAACCTGACCGAGGGCTTTTGTTAGAGGAAAAGAAAAGGTTGGAAAAAAAGATAGAAAGGCTTATGAATGGCGAAGGCGAGAAGGCTTCAAAGATTCAAGTGGAACTGAGTAAGACGATGAGCGAGTATGTGGGAATTTTCAGAACCGAGGAACAGCTAAAATTTGCTTTAACGAAGATCATGGAGCTGAAAGAGAGATACAAGAACGTAAAAGTAAGCTCGAGGAGAAGAGCTTTCAATTATGAACTTACGGGAGCCTTAGAACTCGAATTCATGCTAGATGTGGCCCATACAATTGCACTTGGTGCTTACCTTAGAAAAGAAAGCAGGGGCGCTCATTTCAGGAGGGACTGGGAGAAAAGAGATGATAAGAATTGGCTAAAACACACGGTATTCAAATTCAATGAGGATGGGGAACCGGAAGTCTCATATAAAGACGTGATAATAACGAGGTTTGAGCCTGTGGAGAGGGTGTATTGAGAGGGGAGAACGTATATAGGTTCAAAATATTTAGATACGACCCATCCGAGCGAGAAAGTGGTCCATACTTTCAAACTTACGATGTTAGGGTGGAGCCTGGTCTCACTGTTCTTATGGTGCTATTAAGGATACGGGATGAGATAGACGGCACACTCGCTTTTAGGTCCTCTTGTCGAAGTGCAGTGTGTGGTTCCTGTGCAATGGTTATAAACGGAAAGATAGATCTTGCGTGTAGAACGCAGGTCTCGAAATTCGACGAAAAAACAATAATCCTAGAGCCCTTGCCGAATTTAGATATCATAAAAGATCTGGTTGTCGATATGACCCCCTTTTGGAGGATGTACGAAAGAGTAAAGCCGTACCTCATAAGAAAAACTCCGTCGCCCCAAAAAGAGTTACCGCAGAGTGAAGAGGAGAGGAAGAGAATAGACCAGTTCGTAAACTGCATACTTTGCGCTTCTTGCTACAGTGCGTGTCCTGTTGTCGCCCGCGATCCGGAATATCTTGGACCGCACGCTTTCGCAAAGCTTGAGCGTTTTATCAGTGATTCAAGGGATGAAAGACCCCTGTCCGACCTTCTCGAATTTGATAATCCACACGGTCTTTGGGGCTGTGATACTGTTTTGAAGTGTATCGAAGCCTGTCCAAAAAATGTGAGACCTACGGATTCCATAGTGAATCTCAGAAAAAGGCTCATTAAGTTGAGACTTTTTGGAAAGGACAGAAAATGAGGTTAGAGCAATCGATAATCACAAGAAGAACTTTTTTAAATACGCTCTTTTCAGGATGGTTTGTGGCTTTTTGTTTGGGGTCCCTGTACCCTCTTTTAAAGTTTATTTATCCGAGCTTGGGAAGGGAGCCCGACTTTGTCGTACTTAACGCGAAGGATTTTTTGAATATCCCGAATAATTCCACAAAACCTTTCCCTTGGGGTGCAAAACTGGGGCTCATATTTAAAAAGAGCGATGGAACACTTTACGCTCTCAAAGGTGTGTGTACGCATATGGACTGTAATATCACCTACAAACCGGAGCTGAAGAAGTTTTACTGCGCCTGCCACAAAGGCTGGTTCGATGAGGATGGGAAGAACATAGAGGGTCCACCACCTAAGCCTTTGGAGTTCTTTGATATTACAATAGAAGATGAAAAGCTCATTGTGGCGAAAAAAGGAGTCAAAGTTGAATTGCCAAAAAGTTAGAAACTGGTTTTCCGAAAGATACGATTTTGAGTCACTAAAATGGTTCTTTAAAAAGAAATATGTCCCTTCCCACAGGTACGAGATATTCTATTATTTCGGCGGACTGACCCTATTTTTGTTTGCCTTACAGTTTCTTACCGGATTTGCTCTTGCGCTTTACTACGTTCCCCATCCTGAGCACGCAAACAAAAGTGTAATGGATATCATCACCAAGCTCAACTTCGGTTGGCTTTTCCGGTCTTTACACCATTGGGGTGCCCAGCTTCTCATTGGAGTCCTCTTTTTTCACTGCTTTACCACTCTTTTGCTAAAGTCATACAGAAAACCTCGTGAACTTATCTGGGTAAGCGGTGTTCTTCTTCTTGGAATAACGATCTTTTTCGGGCTCAGCGGTTATCTTCTCATTTGGGATGAAAGGGCTTTTGCGGCTGTGAGAGTTGCCACAGGAGGAGCTGGTAGTCTACCTCTCTTCGGGGAATACCTAAAGGTCTTTTTAAGAGGCGGAGCAGACGTTACGGGAGAGACTCTGACGAGATTTTATGCTTTCCATGTGTGTATACTTCCCCTCATTACAGTTTTTCTAGTAGTTTTTCACATTGCTTTGGTTCAATTCCACGGAATGAGCGTTCCTCTTTCTCTTGAAGGGAAAAGGGTGGACAAAATTCCTTTCTTTCCTAACGTATTTTTGAAAGATCTCATGATCTGGCTGATCTTTTTAGGGATTCTTGTGACACTTTCCGTTCTTTTTCCCCCATCTCTCGGAAAGAAGGCTGATCCGTACGCCCCTCCGCCTGAAAATATAAAGCCAGAATGGTATTTCCTCTTTTTGTTTCAAACGTTAAAAATCTTTCCTGGAGAGGTTTTAGGACTTAACGGAGAAACTGTGGCGGTAACTCTTGTCACTCTTGCGATACTATTTTTCCTCCTTATCCCCTTTTTCGATAGAAAATCGAGTATGGGTGAGAAAAGCCCTGTATATACCGCTATTGGAACTTTTTACCTCGTTTATTTTATCGTTATGACCATACTCGGGTTTGTGACATGAGCTTTTTGATTGTTAGTGTCATTTTACTTACAGTTTCTCTATTTTGGCCCCATTTGGGTTACGCTAGTGAGGTGATCCCTCTTATGCCAGAAAGGCCCTTCGACAGATACATTATTTACCAATCGTTGGCTCTATTTTGGATCTTCATTTTAGCTCTCATTGTCATCATATGGATGAAGCTCAAAGAGATAAAAAGGGTTCAGAGCATGAGTGTTGATAAAGAGGATGAAAAGGTGCCTTATCTTGACTAGTCACCAAAAACTATCTCCATCCCATCTTCGGCGAGTCTAAAAGGCGCAAGCTTGTCACATTTGATTTCATCCCATTCAGGGTAGAGATGTGTCAAAATGACTTCCTTAGGCTTTGCCTTACAAACTACCTTTTTTACTGTTTCAAGGTTCATATGGCCTTTAATCTTCGTCCGAGGAAAAGAGCATTCGGTAATGAGAAGATCAACGCCTCTAGAAATTTCGATCAAGTTCTTAGAAAAATCCGTATCCCCGGTAAATACTAGAGAAACAGAAGTATCCAATCGGATGGCTATACTTTCTTTATTGTGGTTTACCCTCTTTGTACTTATTAAGATCCCGTTCCACTCATAACTTCGGTTGACAAGTTTTAAGATCGTTAAGGTATAGGTTTTCGGTTTAATCCAAGGATAAGCCTTACAAAGTTTTGAAAAAAAGGACTTTACGCCATCACCACCGATTATAAAAAGGGGTCTTTTTCTGGGTCCCATGCCATAATTGGAGGAGAAAAGAAATGCGGGAAGGTCGGAAGAGTGGTCCACATGGAAATGTGTGAGAAAAACGATATCTATTTCCTCCAGTGGGATATTCATCTCAGTGAGCCTGCGAAGTACGCCAGGACCGATATCGAGGAGTAACTTCTTCTCGTCGACGAAGATAAGGCACGAGGATGAAACCCTTTTGGAGGTTGGATAAGAAGTCCCCGTTCCTAAAAATTTAATCCTTACCATCCAGATACCACGTTAAGGTCTTTCTCAGTCCCAGAGGAAGGTCATGCTCTGGGTGCCAACTAAGCTCCTCTTTTGCCTTTTTTGGACTTAGAACACTCACTTTCAGATCTCCAGGTCTCGCAAAAGCCCTTATCGGTTCCTTCAATTCTTTGCTTATCTCCAAACCCCTTTCGGTTAAAGCTTCAAGAATTTGGTTGTAGAGCTTAATCGTTTTCGTTCCAGTGCCGGTACTTATGTTGTAGATCCCATTCTTTCCGGAAAACGTTGCAAGTACATTCGCTTTTGCCACATCCTTAACGTATACGTAATCCCTTACCATTCCGTCTTCGTCTTCGGGATAATGGTAAAGAACAGGCCTTTCTTTGCGAAGGAGCTTTTCGATGAATATCGCAACAACGCCTGCTTCTCCGTGGGGGATCTGTCTAGGCCCGTAAACGTTACTGTATCTCAAAATGGTGAAATTGAGGCCGTAGTGATAATAGTAGAAGAGAATATATCTTTCGCACGCAAGTTTAGACACCGCATATGGCGATCTTGGATCAGGAGTTAAGTCCTCATCTGTTGGAACTACGCTTGTTTCCCCGTATATGGCACCACCCGTTGATGCGAATATGAACTTTTTTATTCTGTACTTTCTTGAAAGTTCCAAAAGCCTTATTGTGCCTTCGATGTTCACTTTCGCATCGAATAAAGGATTTTCTACTGAATAAGGAACAGATATCTGAGCCGCATGATGATTAACAACATCAGGATTTTCTGCTTCAAAAACGTCTTTTAGCGCATCGTCTGTTATATCTACGTGGTAGAAGCGGGCTTTGGGATTTTTGTTTTCAATCTTTCCTGTAGAGAGGTTGTCAACGATTGCAACATCGTGGCCCAATTCAATGTAGAAGTCTACTACATGCGAACCTATAAATCCGCATCCACCCGTAATAAGGATCTTCATTTTCTCCATGGAAGTCTGGCCTTTTCTCTACAACATCTCCTATTTTTCTGTCAATTGGATCCGAAACTGAAACCTCATGCAGATGAATTACAAGCCCAAATCATTGACACATGGAGGTTCGTGTGATAAAAAACGCTTAGCATGAGAACACTAAATAGAATCGTAGTTGCAGTGAAACAGGTTCCTGACACAACGCAGGTTCGGGTCGATCCAAATACCGGAACCTTAATAAGAGAAGGCGTTCCTTTCATTATGAATCCTTTCGATACCCACGCTGTGGAAGAGGCCTTAAGGATTAAAGACGCCTTTGGCTGTAAAGTTATAGCCATATCTATGGGACCTCCCAATGCGATATACACACTGAAAAGATGTTTAGCGATGGGCGTGGATGAGGCTATACTTCTTTCTGACATAAAATTTGCGGGTGCAGATACCCTTGCCACAAGCCTTGTCCTCGCAGAAGCTATAAAGAAGATTATGGCTGAGTATGGGAGAGTCGATCTTGTAATATGTGGCAAACAAACGATAGATGGAGATACCGCTCAAGTCGGCCCAGGCATAGCGACAAGACTTAGGTTCTCTCAGCTAACACTTGTGGACAAAATACTTGACATTGATTTAGTTCAATACACGATCACGGTAAGAAGGAAGCTCGAAGGAAGAAAAGAGATAGTTAGAGCAAGTCTACCAGCACTCCTTACAGTAGTAAGAGAGATAAATACCCCGCGTTACTTTACGGTTTTAAGGGCTCTCGAGGCGGAAGAAGCAGAGATTCCAGTTTGGAGTAACTCAGTTCTTAATCTGCCGGAGGACAAAATAGGACTTAAAGGTTCCCCAACAAATGTAAAACGGATCTTTGCACCTGAGAGGAAAAGGGGAGAGATTCTAGGCGATGGAGAAGCCGATCCGGAAGGAGCGGTTGAGCTCTTGTTAGAAAAGCTTATCGAAAAAGACATTCTTCCTCTCTAGGAGTAGTGAAAGATATGGGACTGGAAGAAAAAAGAGAAAGAGTAAAAAAACCAAGAGGAAAGGTAAGACTTATCGAGAATAAATGCATAGCTTGCGGAGCCAGATGCCAGGCCGAGTGCCCGGCCGATGCGATCGTAATGAATGACAAGGGCGAACCAATCATATCACTCGACGCATGTATAGGTTGCAAAAGGTGCATAAAAGTATGCCCGGTTGACGCAATAGAGCACTTTTACACTGAGGAAGAACTGAAGATCATAGAGGAATTAAAAAGTAGAGGGCTTTGGAAAGAGGAGCCGGAAGAAAAACTGGATCTAAAAGTCAAAGGGCTGAATGAGTATCGGGGGGTCTGGGTATTTGTGGAGCAGGAGTTCGGATGTGCCGCGACAGTAAGCTGGGAGCTTTTGGGTGTCGGATCAAAACTCGCAAAAGACCTTGATGTGGAGTTGAGCGCCTTTATTCTCGGACACGAAATAGAGCATCTTGCTTACGAGGCATTCACATACGGGGCACAGAAAGTTTATCTTATAGACAACCCTGTCCTAAAACACTATAGAACTGAACCTTACTTAAAAGCTACGGTCTACCTAATAAGGAAGTACAAACCAGAAATCGTACTTATGGGAGCTACGGGGTTGGGGCGTGATCTTGCGGGAGCGGTTGCGACCGAGCTCGAGACTGGTCTTACCGCAGACTGTACCGGCCTCACTATAGACAAAGAGACAAGGCTTTTGGAGCAGACCCGACCTGCATTTGGTGGGAATATTATGGCAACGATACTTACGCGGAACCATAGACCACAGATGGCATCAGTAAGACCGCATGTTATGCCTATGCCGCCAAAAAATCCAAACGCAAAGGGTGAGATTATAAGAGAAGAGATTGCCTTAAGGGAAGAAGAAATAAAGGTTAAAGTTTTGGAGATCACACGGGAGGAAGCAGTTCAAACCATAGATATATCTGGTGCGGAAATACTGGTTTCCGGTGGAAGAGGTCTACAAGCGGCTGAAAACTTCAAACTTCTCGAAGAACTAGCGGAGGTATTAGGTGGTACCGTATCGGCGTCAAGGGCGGCTGTGGATGCGGGATGGGTACCTTACGAAAGGCAGGTAGGGCAAACTGGAAAGACCGTAAGGCCTAAGATATACATAGCCTGTGGAATCTCAGGAGCCATTCAGCATCTCGTTGGTATGCAGGACTCTCAAATCATAATAGCCATAAATAGGGACAGAGATGCACCCATATTTGAGGTGGCCCATTACGGGATAGTAGGTGACCTCTTCCAGATAGTACCTATCCTTACGAGACGTCTTAGGGAACTTATGAATAAAAAAGTCTGTGCCGTAGGGGAATAGTCCTTCAATAAAAATAAATAAACGCGTGGGAGTTTTATCATGTCACAGAAAGAGGTAGTCATTTTTGCAATCGTACTTACAATTGCAATCTTTTCTTTTGCTCTTTCAGTGACTAGGCTCATAAGATTTATACGCATAGGACAGAAAGAACAGAGGATAAATAAAGATCTGACCAAACGGTTGATCAGTACAATATGGCATGTATTTGGACAAAGATGTGCTTTAAGAGAACCTTTCGGGATAAATCATTTTTTTCTTTTCTGGGGGTTTATGATCTTGATTATAGCAAACGTGGAATTTTTAATAGGAGGACTCTTTCCCGGCTTTTCATTGGTGCTATTTGGCCCATATATCTACAATGTTCTCTTAGTGGCTTTTGACATTGTAAGCCTAATAGTCCTCATATGTGTCGCTTTCGCCATTTTTAGGCGACTCGTCCTAAAACCTTCGCATATCGACTACAAAAGTAAGGATGCGCTTTTGATCCTTGGACTTGTTGCGGGGCTTATGCTCGCCTTTTTCGGTACTCACGGTGCAGAGATAGCCCAGGGCAAAAAGGAAGCCCATTTTATGCCGATAAGTGAGAATTTGGTCGCTCCTCTCCTTTTATCTTTCTTTTCTGATTCACTTTCTGTTTTTGAAAGGATATGCTGGTGGTTTCACGCAATGATTCTACTATTCTTCCTCAACTACGTTCCGTATAGTAAGCACCTCCACATTCTGACTTCGATTCCCAACATTTTTTTTAGGTCTTTTGAGCTAATAAAAACGGTGCCAAGGGAAGAGTTCAGACGGGGAAAAAGGTTCGGAGTTTCAAGGGTAGATCAGTTCACCTGGAAAGATCTTTTGGATTTTACATCCTGTACTGAATGTGGCCGCTGCACATCCAACTGCCCCGCATATCTCACAAAAAAACCCCTCAATCCAAGAATCGTAATTTACAAGGGGAAAATGAACCTTATTTGGAATGGTGATCGGATAAGATACAAAGCCCCAGAAGCCGAGCTTGTGCCTCTTATCGGTAAAGACGAAGATCACCCTGCTACGATTGGTGTTGAGTCAATTTGGTCATGTACCACATGCGCTGCCTGTATGGGGAACTGTCCAGTCTTTATTGAACATGTACCAAAGATAATAAAGATGAGACGCCATCTTGTTGAAAACCTGTGTGATTTTCCCCAGGAACTCATTGTGCTTTTTGAGGGGATGGAACAGAGGTTTAACCCTTGGGGCATGGCTCCTTCCGAACGGATTAAATGGGCAAAGGGGTTGGATGTAAAGGTACTTTCGCAGGAAGTTCAGGCTGAGTATCTCTTCTTTGTAGGTTGTGCTGGATCTTTTGACAGCAGAACAAAGAGGGTTGCGGTTTCTGTCGCAGATACTTTAAATCATATGGGAGTAGATTTTGGGATTTTAGGGGTGGAAGAAAAATGCTGCGGCGATTCCGCAAGGCGCCTTGGAAACGAATACCTCTTTGAGAAACTCGCGATCCAGAACGTAGAAACCTTCAAAAAATATAACGTTAAAAAGATCATCTGTTACTGTCCCCACTGTTACTCGACGTTAAAAAACGACTATAAGCAGTACGGACTGGAATTAGAGGTATTCCATTATACGGAGGTCATATGGGATAATTTAAAAGCGATAGAACTTGATCCTACAAAAATAAAACACCTGGGAAAGATAATTTTCCATGACCCTTGCTACCTAGGGAGGTACAACGGAATATATGAAGCACCGCGCAATCTTTTGAAAAAGGCTGTAGGAGGAAGGATCTACGAGATGGATCGTAATTACGATAAGAGTTTCTGCTGCGGTGCAGGCGGTGGAAGGATGTGGATGGAGGAGGACCCAGAAAAAAGGGTAAACATAGAAAGGACAAAAGAAGCTTTGTCAAAAAATCCACAAACCATAGCAGTATCCTGTCCTTACTGCATGACGATGTTTGAGGATGGATTAAAAGACCTCAATGTCTCTGGAAAAGTGCGGGTTTTTGATGTGGCAGAAATAGTTGCAATGGCAAGTAAATGACCTTTAAAGTTGCCTTTTCGCATAATGTCTGTGTAGAATAGTAGGGTATGCCAAACCTTGGACTTATCGGAATTCAATGGGGAGACGAGGGTAAAGGAAAAGTAGTCGATCTTCTCTCCGAGTACGCTGATGTGATCGTCAGATTCCAGGGTGGTGCCAATGCCGGACATACAATCGTAGTTGATGAAAAAAAGATAGTCCTGCACCTTATCCCTTCTGGCATTCTGCATGAAGGAAAGTACTGCGTCATTGGAAATGGGGTTGTATTCGATCCTGAGGTCTTCGAGCAAGAACTGAACGAACTCAAAAGCATGGGCTATCTCAAGGACGAAAGCAGACTAATCATAAGTGGGATGGCCCACCTTATAATGCCTTACCATAAAAAATTAGACGTTCTGAGAGAAACAAAGGGGAAAGGAAGAATAGGGACTACAGGACGAGGAATTGGTCCTGCGTACGAGGACAAGATTGGAAGGATGGGTATAAGGATCATGGATCTCTTCAATAGGAAAGTTTTTAAAGAAAAGGTGAAACAGAACCTGGAAATAAAGAATTTCATCATAAGGGAATTTTACCACGATGAGGGTTTTAGCCTCGAAAGCATACTTGAAACCTACGAAAGGTACCGAGTTTTACTGAAAAAGTTTGTAAAGGACACGGTTGCGTTCCTTCACAAATGCATCGCGGAAGGAAAATCTATCCTTTTTGAGGGAGCCCAGGGAACAAATCTCGATGTTGATCACGGAACTTACCCTTATGTTACTTCGTCGAATACTGTCGCAGGAAACATAATATCAGGAAGTGGTGTTCCTCCCTCAGCATTAGATAGGATAATTGGCGTTTCAAAGGCTTACACTACGAGAGTAGGAGAGGGTCCATTCCCTACTGAGCTCAAAGACGAATTAGGGCAGCTCATCCGCGAAAGAGGGGGAGAATATGGGGCCACAACGGGAAGACCGAGAAGATGCGGATGGTTCGACCTTGTTGTAGCAAAAAGGGCTTGTGAGTTGAATGGGATAAAGGAACTATGCCTTACAAAACTTGATGTACTAGATGTCTTCGACAAGATTAAGATATGTGTCAAATATAAACGGGGAAACAGATATTACGACACACCTCCCCTCGATTCTTACTCATTAGAAAAATGTGAACCTGTTTACGAGGAATTGCAGGGATGGAAGACGGACACGAGGGGTATTACAGATTTCTCTGATCTACCAAAAGAGGCCCAAAATTACATATCGAGATTGGAAAAACTTTTAGGCGTAAGAATAAGTCTCATCTCTACAGGGCCCGACAGGAAGAGTACCATAATTCGAAACCGCTTTTTCTAGTGGGATGAGGTTTTTGGTCTTAAGTACAGTCGTTGACATGAAAAAAGCTTCTCTGATATCAAATTTTAAAACCAAGAGGGGGTTAGCATGAAAAAGAAAGTAGTTTTGTTTTTTGTGTTTGCGTTTGGCATTCTAACTCTTTTACCATCCCAATCTCTGAGCCAGAAAACTATAAAAGTCGGTATAGTCGATACATACACAGGGCCACCAACAACTTTTACCTTTGACGTGAGGGATGGATTCGACCTTGCGGTCCGGGAGATAAATAAGGCAGGTGGGGTTATGGGAAGAACTATAGAATATACGACTAGGGATGAGAAGTTCAAACCTGATGTGGGACTGGCGATGGCGAAAGAGCTTCTAATGAAAGAAAAGGTTGACATCCTTATGGGCACCATAAATAGCGCCACAGCCCTTGCGATCTCGGACTTGGCAAAAAAAGAAAAAGTCCCGTTCTTTGTCACATTTGCCAAAAGTGAAAAGATCACCGGAGAACAGGGGCACAGATACGTCTTCGGCATAAGCGAAAATACTGAGATGGCAGGAAGAGCCGCTGCATTTGCGCTTTCGAAGATGCCATATACTAAGTACTGGATTGCTGGAGATGATTACGAATACGGCCACTCTATTGCTAATGCAGTTTGGAGGCATCTAACAAAACTGAATCCGAAGGTCACAAAGATTGGAGAGACTTGGTGGAAAGTGGGAGAGGCTGACTTTACGCCTTATATCACGCAGATCCTTGCCGCGAAACCCGACTTTATAATCGTTGCTACTGGTGGTGCCGCAATGGTCAATTTCCAGAGGGCTGCAAAGGCGACGGGTCTTGCTGAAAAGATTCCATTCTATCAGCATACAGCAATTGAGCATTCCGTTCTTATGCCCCAGGGCCTTGACGCTCCGGAAGGGGTTTACGGAACGTGTAACTACTTTTTTTACTATCCAGATACAAAAGAAAACAGGGCATTTGTCGATCAGTTCAGAAAGGCTTACAACCGGTATCCTAAGATCGGTGCACTTTACGGTTATGTGACCGCAAAGCTCATTGCGGAAGGGTTCAAAAAGGCAAAAAGTTTCGATATAGAGAAGTTCATTGACGCTGTAGAGGGCATGGTAATCGACAGTCCGGTAGGCAAATTGGAACTCAGAAAATGTGACCACCAGCTGGCCCTTCCGATGTATTTCGGAAGGACAAAAAAGGTCGGTGGATGGGAGTTCTTAATAGCAACGGACATACAGACGATACCAAGTAAAGATTACATGCCAAGCTGTGAAGAGATCCTGAGATTGAGGAGGAAGTAACGGAAGGGCTTTGGATATCTACGCTATTTTGTCCCAGATCCTCGTTGGCCTAAGTAGAACTGTCATCCTTTTTATAGTCTCTTCAGGGCTTAGCCTCATTTTGGGGGTCTTAAGGATACCTAACGTTGCGCACGGATCTTTATACATGATAGGCGCCTACGCAGCCTACTCCATCTGTAGATACTTAGGAGGAGATAGCGGATTCTGGCTGGCGATATTTGGTGCCCCGCTTTTTGTGGCGCTTATTAGCTTTATCGCCGAAAGGTCGCTCTTCCAGTTTTTATACGAAAGGGAACATCTGATGTTACTCCTTTTGACCTTTGGGATCTCATTGATCTTCGGTGATCTCGTCAAAATGGTTTGGGGTGGTGAATATAAGACAGTTCCTATCCCCAAAGTCCTACAAGGATATGTGACCCTCTTTAAAAATCTAAATTTGCCTCTCTATAATGCTTTTCTACTTCTTGTAGGTCCCGTGGTGGCAGTTCTTTTATGGCTTTTTGTAAATAAAACGAAGATGGGTAAGATAGCGAGAGCCTCTGCAGTAGATAGGGAAATGGTAGGGGCATGTGGGATAAATGTGAGCTGGGTATTTGGTTTGACTTTTGTTGTCGGATGCTTCCTTGCCGGATTAGGAGGAGCGCTTGTTGCACCGACAATAAGTGTTACACTGGGGATGGATCATAGCCTTATAATGGAGTCCTTTCTGATAGTAATAATAGGTGGTCTCGGCAATATCTGGGGAGCTCTACTTGGCGCATTGATATTCGGTCTTACTCAGTCCTTAGGAATTCTTATATGGCCAAAATTCGGAATCGTTCTTCCCTACGCAGCTGTTGTACTTGTACTCCTTTTTAAACCAAAAGGTCTTCTCAAATCCACCTGGTAAGGGAGATGAACGTAAAAAAGCTCGTAGCAATCTCTTTTATCGTTCTTTTACTGCTTCCTCTTTTCCTTCCGAGATTTTACGTTTACCTTACATCTCTCATCCTTATCCACGGTTTATTGGCAACGAGTCTAAACCTCGTTCTTGGATATGGGGGGATCTTTCAGTTCCACCACTGTGTTTTTTATGGGGTAGGCGCGTATGCCACAGCCCTCATCCTTAAAAAAACGTCCTTATCCGCTTTTTTTGCTTTTGTGGCAGGACCAATTGCAGCGACTTTACTGAGCTTGGGGATGGGGCTTATCTGTGTGCGACTTTCGAAGCTTTACTTCGGTATGTTACAGATTTCCCTTGGTTCACTTGTGTGGGCAGTGGTTTACAGATGGTACTCTTTTACGGGAGGAGATGATGGAATTCAGGGAATACCGGTTCCGGAAATACTCTCGTCCACGAATGGTGCCTTCTATTTTACACTTATAATAACTGCTCTATCTATGGCCGTTATGTACATGATTGTTGTTTCACCGTTCGGAAAAGCGCTACAAGGCATAAGGGACAACCCTACAAGGTGCGAAATGGTTGGGGTAAACATAAAAGCTCATCAGCTTACTGCTTTAACGATCGCCGGTTTTTTCGCTGGAGTTGCGGGAATGTTGTTTGTTGTTGTCAACACGAATGTCTTTCCCGAGATAATGTTCTGGACACTCTCCCTAGAAGCAGTGATCATGTGCCTTATAGGAGGCTGGTTCAGTTTTTTAGGTCCTATGCTTGGTGCGGCTTTGGTATTATTTTTGAGGACTATAGTCAGTGCCTATACCGATTACTGGGCTTTGGTCCTAGGTGTCACGATGGCGCTTGTCATATTCTTTCTACCGAATGGGATCTTGGGGTTTATTGAGGAGAGACTAAAAGGTGTAAAGAATCATGCTTGAGGTAAAGGGAGTATCAAAGTCCTTTGACGGATTTTTGGCGGTGAGCCGTGTCGACATGGATGTGAAAAAGGGTGAAATTGTTGCTGTTATTGGTCCAAACGGTGCGGGAAAAACGACACTTTTTAACCTAATTACTGGCATACTAAAACCCGACTCGGGAAAAATTTATTACAAAAAAGAAGATATAACGGGTTTAAGCCCACACAGGATATCAAGAAAGGGTATATCGAGGTCCTTCCAGATAGTTAACGTATTTCAGAGACTGACCGTATTCGAAAACGTGCAGCTATCTGTGCTTTCAAGGGAAAAGAAGACCTGGGACCTTTTTCGCAGGGCGTCTAAAATGTACGTAGAGGAGACGGAAGAGATTTTAGAACAGGTAGGACTCAAGGACAAAAAAGACGTTGTTTCTGGTTTTTTATCTCATGGTGATCAGAAGGTTCTTGAGATAGCAATTGCCCTGGGACGAAAGCCGGAATTTATGATTCTCGACGAACCGACAGCTGGAATGTCTCCTGAAGAAACTTTAAGATGCCTTGAACTTATACAAAGGCTTAAACTGGAAATGAATCTCACCATACTCTTTTGCGAACACGACATGGAAGTTGTATTTGGGTCCGCAGATAGAATAATCGTTATGGTAAGAGGGGAGATTATAGCTGAAGGCACGCGGGATGAGATAAGTTCGAATCCACTAGTTCAAGAGGCCTACTTAGGTGCGAGTTATGAATGATCTGTGTCTTCTGGAAGTTAGAAGTATAAATACTTTCTATGGCCTAAGCCATATACTCTTTGATGTTTCGCTTAAAGTCTTTAAGGGTGAAATTGTTGGGCTTTTAGGGAGGAACGGTGCTGGTAAAAGCACAACCATGAAAAGCATAATTGGGATAAATCCGCCAAAAAGTGGAGACATCATCTTTAAAGGAGAATCCATAGTTGGAAAACCGCCGTATGTGCTTTTTAGAAAAGGTATCGGTTACGTTCCGGATGACAGAAGAGTATTTGCGGATCTTACGGTGGAGGACAATCTTGAAATCGTCTACAAAAGGTCGAACGAATGGACGAAGGAGACAGTCTATGAACTATTTCCAGCTTTAAAATCGATTAGGGACAGAAGGGCCGGAAATCTTTCGGGCGGAGAACAGCAGATGCTCACAATCGCAAGGGCCTTGATGGGAAGTCCTGAACTCTTACTTCTAGATGAACCCACAGAAGGCTTGGCCCCACTTGTTGTAAAGGCACTAGAAGAACAGATACTGAATCTAAAAAAGGCAGGAATCAGTATTCTTCTTGCCGAGCAGAATATCCGTTCAGCATTAAAGCTCGTAGACAGGGTTTATGTGATAGACAACGGGGTTATAAAGTTCGAAGGAACAAAGACGGAATTAGAAAAAAACGAGGAGATAAAGAAGAGGTACCTTCTTATATAGTCTTCGCAATGGATCTCATAAAGACGGACGTTTTGATAGTAGGAGGGGGGCTTTCTGGGCTTATGGCCTGCCTATCCGCTGCGAAAGAAGGTGTATCGACCACCATTGCTTCTAAGGCCAAGATCGGATTAGGTACGTCCTCATCTTTAAGTCTTGGTGCTTTTGCCACATCGAATTATGGAATGACAGTAGAAGAACATATCGAAAAGACACTTAATACCGGCCGCTACAAAAATGATCCTGTACTCGTTAAGATTTTGGCGGAGGAGGCTCCCAAAGCGATAGAAGAGTTGAAAGCTTATGGTGTGAATTTCGAAGTTGGAAAGTATCAGGTCATGGCTAAAGGAAGGTTTCCAACTGTCGGCAGAAGTGTGATCGATAAGGTTCTCAAAGCTACTCTTTCTTGGGGTGCTAAAAAGCTAGAATATGCAGTTTCAGTGAAATTGCTTGATCATGGGGATAGTATTTGTGGTGCCATTTTCGTCCTATCTTCCGGAAAAAGAGTCGCCTGCTTCTCAAAGGCTGTTATCATGGCCACAGGAGGCGCCTCTGCCCTGTTTAAGTTTCATGACAACCCATCAGGGAATTTGGGTGACGGATATGCCCTTGCTCAAAGGGTGGGTGTTAAATTAAAAGACATGGATCTCATCCAGTTTTACCCCGCCCAAATACGGGAAGAGAGGCTTCCGAGGATCATATGTCCACCTTACATACTAGAGCTATCCCGCGTAGTAAACGAAAAAAATGAAGATATAGTTGAGAAGTATCGACTTTCTAGTCTACGACCTTTGGCTATTAGGGCCAGGGATAAGTTTTCAGAGGCTATATTTAACGAGATAAGAAAGGGCCATAAGGTTTATGTTGATTTGCGAAAGATAGACGAAAGTGTCCTTTCAGAAACGGAAAAAGAGGCTCTTTCCTTCATCCGGGATAGGTACGGCGCAAGCAGTCGACTACTAAGAATAACACCTTGTGCCCATTTCACGATAGGAGGGATTCCAATAAATGAAAGGTGCGAGACGGAAAAACCCGGTCTTTTTGCGGCAGGGGAAGTAACCTGTGGCTTGCACGGAATGAATCGGCTTGGTGGAAATGCGCTCACAGAAGCGATAGTTTTTGGAAAAATAGCCGGAATTTCAGCGGCAAGCTACGCAAAAAGAAGAGAAATACCAAAGCCAGAACTGGTAGACATGGAACTTCCACGTCTAAATTACGGCACAAGTAGGCGAAAAGAGATCCTAAGAGCCGTAAGGGAAATCATGTGGGAATGTTTGGTGTTGTGGCAAGATTTGGATAGTATGGTCAAGGGGGTAGGACTCATAGAAGACCTCAAAAGATCTGGGATAGGTCCTAAGAATCCAAAAGACGAGGCCCTTTCTTTCTCACTTCAAAACTCCCTGGATACCGCTATTACAATATTGAAGTCCGCAATAGATAGAAAGACTCCCACAAGCTCTCATGGACCAAACTCTTTCTAATCCCTTTTACTTTTTCGATCCCTTTGTGCTATGCTTTTGACCGGCCTATAAAAAGTAAACTCCATCTCATATACCGAGGGAGTTCTTACGTTTGTCTGGTATCGGAAAAGTAGCTAGATATGTGGTGTTCGTGATACTAGTTTCACTATGTCTTTCAGGACAAACTTTTTGTAGCAGTCTTGATGTCCTATCCTTAACGGATGGCCTAAAAAAGGCTCTCCAAGAAGAAAACCTGATAAAGATAAAGGAATATGAAGAGGCCATCTCCCTTTTTCAATCGAAGGTCGCAAGGTCCTACCTTTTTCCCCAGATTGGAGTGTCGTACGGAAAGGTTTTCTTGAGCCACGAGCCAAGGGCCAGAAACTTTTTTTTAGGAAGGGTTGTGGAAGTTCCTGTAAGCGAGAGGGATTTCCATACCTACTCTATAACGATAAGGCAACTCGTTTTTGACTTTTTTGGAACTTTTTCTCTTTATCGTTCTAAAAAAGTCGAAGAAGATATAAAACGAATAGAGCTTTTGCGAGTAAAAAACAGTGTCGCATTCCAGTTCTTATGCCACTACTACGATTTAAAGGAGAAAGAGAAGCTCATCTCAGTCCTTGAAAAGGAAGTTGAAAGGTTAGAGTCCCACTTAAATGATGCGAAGGCTCTTTACGAAGAGGGAGTTATAACAAGAAATGAAGTTTTATACACCGAGGTTTTACTCTCAGATGCAAGACAGAGACTGAATACGGCCAACAATTCAAAAAAACTCACGGTTTCTATCCTCAAGAAGATGATGGGAAAAGAAGATTGGGAAGATCTCATTTTTGAAGAACCGAAAAGGACACCTCTTCTTACTAAGAGTTTCGAAGATTATTTGAAAGAGGCCCATTCGGAGAGACCAGAGCTCAGAATCCTTAGTAAGTTAAAGGATCAGCTCTCTTACATAAGACGAGCGAAAAAATCTGAAATACTTCCGAAATTCTATCTGGAAGGAAAATACACGTACACTGAGAATAGATATCAGGTACATGAGGGAATAACATCCGTGTCTTTTGGAATGAGTGTAAATTTGTATGACGGCGGAAAAACCACTGCTGAGCTAAAAAGTATAGATATTGAGGAAAAGAAGCTTTCCGTTGAAGAAAGGAAGTTAAAGGACGATATAAAACTTGAGTTGGAAAGGTACTATCTCGATTTTTTTAACGCAAAAGAGCGTCTAGAGATGGCAAAAAACGCTCTTAAACAAGCAGAGGAGAATCTGAGGATCACAAAGATACGCTATAGGGAAGGAGTTGGTACGGGAACAGACGTCTTAGATGCAATAGCGGCACTCGGTCGCTCGGAAATGAATTACTACAAGGCAATTTACGATCTTTTAAGGGCAGAAGCCGGAATTTTACACGCAACAGGAAGAAACCTTGAGGAGGAGTACTCTAAATGAGTAAAGTCCGCGTAAGCATTCTCATTGGTGCGCTCTTTGTGCTTGTGATTTCTGTCTTATACTACCTTCATTATCGAAAGACCCACATAACTACCGATAATGCGTACGTGGAAGGAAGGATCCATATTATTTCGTCAAAGGTTCCTGGAACGGTGAAGGCCGTTTACGTTGAAGATAATAGACTCGTAAAGAAAGGGGATGTACTTTTGGAGATAGATGAGAAAGACTACGACTATAAGGTCAAAGAGGCAGAGGCCGCCTATGAGATCGAAAAGAGACGCCTTACAGAAATCGAAAGTAACGTTTTGATCCTTAAACAAAAGCTTTCTGAGATTGATGCTGCAATTGAGGCCGAAAAAGCCCAGATGGAGGTTCAGACCTACCTTATGGAGCAGGCAAGAATCGATTATGAAAGAGCTGAAAATCTTTTCAAAAAGGAGGCGATCCCTAAGGAAAGGTATGAGAAGGCCCTTACATCCTACAACGTAAGTCGAACGACCCTAAAGGCAATAAAAGAAAGGATAAAACAGCTTGAGGCTCAAAGGGAGACTCTGCTCCTTCAAATAGAGCAGCTAAACAATACGGTAAAAACTCAAAAAGCAGCAATCCTGCTTAGGGAAGCTACACTCGGAGAGGCTAAACTTAAAAAAAGCTATGCGAAAATAGTTGCTCCAGCCGATGGATATGTGACCAAAAAGTCGGTCGAGAAAGGCAATCAGATTCAGCCAGGACAACCGCTTATGGCCCTTGTATCCCTTGACGATCTCTGGGTAGTTGCGAACTATAAGGAGACGCAGATAGAGAAGATAAAACCGGGACAGAAAGTAAAGATAAAGGTAGATTCCTATCCGGGGATCGTCTTTGAGGGAAAGGTAGATTCGATAATGGCCGGCACAGGGGCCTCCTTTTCTTTATTTCCACCTGAGAATGCTACAGGAAACTGGGTAAAGGTTGTGCAAAGGATTCCTGTGAAGATAGTCTTTGATGAGGATCCAAAAAAGAAGGCGCTTTTGCGCATTGGAATGTCGTGTGTTCCAACAATAATAGTCAAATAGGGAATCTTTAAGTCCCCTATGAACAAGTGGATAGTCACCTTCACCGTTATGCTTCCGACCCTCGTAGAGGTAATCGACATGACGATAGTTAACGTGGCCCTCGGCCACATAAGGGGTAGTTTGGGAGGAGCTTTCGAAGAGTCGACGTGGATACTCACAATGTACATGGTATCGAACGCGGTAATAGTGACTATCACAGGGTGGCTAAGCAGAATATTTGGAAGAAAAAACTACCTTATTATCTCTCTATCGCTTTTTACTCTAAGTTCCTTTCTCTGTGGGATCGCATGGAGCATCCCTTCAATAGTACTGTTTCGTATACTCCAGGGCATTGGTGGGGGTGGTTTGCAGCCTATTTCTCAGGCGATTCTTCTTGAAACGTTCCCTAAAAAAGAACAAGGCACGGCCATGGCAGTTTTCGGGACAGGCGTCATACTCGGACCTATAATTGGTCCGATACTGGGTGGCTATATAACAGACAACTGGTCCTGGCACTGGATCTTCTTTATCAACATTCCAATCGGTTTACTATCGATTCTAATGACCATCCTTTTTATAAAAGATCCACCCTGGGCAAAAAAGACTCCGGTAAAGATCGATTACATAGGCCTAGCCTTAGTCTCATGTGGGGTTGGAGCTTTACAGATCGTTTTGGATCAGGGACAACTAAAAGACTGGTTCTCTTCAAGGTTAATCCAAGTTCTTACGATCGTTGCCACTATTTGTCTTTCGTCTTTCATAGTTTGGGAGTTGAAATCCAAAAGTCCTGTAATTGATCTTCGACTCTTTACATACAGAAGCTTTTCTTTAGGCAACGGCGCCCTCTTTTTCACCTTTTTTTGCCTTTTCGGAACGATAATTCTACTACCTTTATATCTACAGGAACTTTTAGGATACACTGCGTACCTTACAGGACTCGTTTTGGGTCCGGGAGGTGTTATGTCGATCGTTGCTCTTTGGGTTGCGGGAAAAGCCGTAAATAGAGTCAATCCACTTTTGATTGCGATAGCCGGACTTCTTACCAATGCGTTTGCCTGTTATCAAATGTCTAAATTTAACCTCTATACAGATTTCGTTACTTTGGTGATACCAAGAGTGGTATTGGGCTTCGGAATGGGCCTCGTCTTTATCCCTTTAACTATTGCTTCAATCAGCGACGTAAAAAAAGAGGAAATGGGGATGGCCACATCCGTAATCAGTTTCATAAGGAATATAGGTGGAAGTTTTGGGACAGCTTTTGTCTCAACATTCCTATCGAGAAAGGCGCAGACATACCAGACTTACCTCGTAGAGAACTTAACCCCGTACGAAGTTTCTTATCAGTTAGCTTTTGAAAAACTCAAATACTTGCTGAGCCTTAAAGGCTTTTCTGATCCTCTACTTACGGATATCTCAATGGCTTTTATCTACCGAGAACTCGTTCGCCAGTCGATGATGCTCTCAATTAACACGGTTTTTCTTACACTGGGCTCCTTCTTTATTATCGGAGTAGCCCTCATAGTGATCATGGGTAAAACTGGCCAACCCAAGGATAGCCACCTTATTTAGCGCGACCAAAATAGCCTGATTTACAGGGTATCTTTCAAGACCGAGCGGGAAACACAGGGAGACCAATCTAATCATGATTGAATCATAGTCAACCAAAGGAAGAGTTTCCAAATCTAAACCTCTCCTTAAATATCTCTCTTTTAGATAGTCACACATTACTGGCTCGTAAAAGCCGTACTTATTCCTTTTGAACCCAAATCCGTAAAGTCTGCACGTTGCAGCCCTCAATCTGTAAAAACTACAGAACCCTTTCTTCGGATCGCAAAGATCTCCTCGGTAAAACACACAGACGTCGTTCTCCTTACCTTTTATGATATCGATGTAATTAAAGAGGAGTTCTCTTCTGAATAACTCAAAAGCAAGCGGTAAAAACTCGAGTGGTACCATTTTTGCGCGACCTTTCCAACAACACTCACCGCAATCTCTAACACAATCGATCCCTGTCTCTGATTTAAAAAGCGCGATCTTTTCGTCTATTTCCTCGTAAAGTTTCAGAACCTCTAAAGAGACATATTCGAGAAAAGACCTGCCATGCATGGCATGAAATACAAATTATCAAAAGTTTAGCTATCTGGCAAGATTTATAAAAAAGAGTAACCAAAAAGTTCTACATTGGAGAAGCCTAACAATCTGGCCTACAAAAAGTACTGATATAATCGTAATACTCTTTGACACGAAGGCCCAGTTCCGGTATTATCATTGCGTGACCGAAATAAGGAAGGATCCGGTCTCTGGGGACTGGGTCATAGTCGGGCATAAATACATTCCGATTTTAAATAGAGAACTATGCCCGTTCTGTCCTGGAAACGAACATCTAACACCGGACACGATAAGAGAAGTTAAGGATGAGTTTGGTAACTGGAAGATAAGGTGTTTTCCTTCAAAGGACTTTTTATTCATTGCGGAAGTCGAGGAAATGAGACGAGCGGAAGGGATGTACGATAAGATGTCAAATCCCGGGGCTCATGAAATAGTTGTTGAGACGCCCGAACATACGAAAGTTTTTTCACGTTTTACAAAAGATGAGACGGAGTTACTTTTGAGGTTCTATCAGGAGAGAATCTTGGACTTAAAAAAGGATAAAAGGTTCAAATATATCCAGATCTTTAAAAATCACGGCGAACTTACGGGCTCAAGAATATTCCATGCCCATTCCCACATTCTTGCGACGCCCATCATTCCTAAAAGGATAGAAAACGAAATCCAAAATGCGAAAGCTCACTACGAAAGAAAAGAGAGATGCCTTTTCTGTGACATAATCAGGCAGGAGCTAAAGGACAGAAGGAGACTAGTTACGGAAAATGGCCGGTTTGCCGCTTTCTGTCCGTTTGCTTCGAGATTTACATTCGAAGTTTGGATTCTGCCGAAGATTCACGAGGTTAACTTTGA
Organism: Thermodesulfobacteriota bacterium; assembly: GCA_025062045.1. Taxonomy (NCBI): domain Bacteria; kingdom Pseudomonadati; phylum Thermodesulfobacteriota; species Thermodesulfobacteriota bacterium. The sequence continues at coordinate 20,438 of JANXAF010000008.1, read as the reverse complement.
GAATACAGATAGAGGTGAAAATCTTAGCCTTCTTGCGGAAATTCTTATGGACGTAATGAAAAGGATAGAAAGGCTGACCAATGCCTATACCATAGTCTACCATACATCACCCAACGAGAAAGGATATGGACTCGACTTTGAGAAAAGTATACCCATTTCAGAGTATTTCCACTGGCATGTAGAGATAATGCCTAGGGACTACAGGACCGCAAGATATAAAAGGGAGGATGAATTTTACGTAACGACACTTACCCCTGAGGAAGGGGCAAATATCCTCAGAAATCAGAGAGTCTAGCGATTTCAAACGAGTATTGTTTCAAAGACCTAGGTCTTTTCCTATTAGTTTTGTTGCTTCGAGACATATGGAAAAAAACTCGTAAAGGTCCATATCGAGATACTCTTTGCACTTTGAAATTATCTCCCTTTTTGCTCCCTTTGCGAAATTTTTCTCCTTGAAACGGTTGAGTAAATTTTCACATTTTAGGTCGTTTATACTTTTTGAAGGCAAAACCAAAGTTGCGGCAACGATAAGGCCCGTGAGAGGGTCAACACAAAAGAGAGCTTTCGCCATAAGCGAATAAGGAGATATGCCGTGTACGTCATTGTGAGATAGAACAGCATTACATATCTCTTCATCAAATCCGTGTTCTTTTAGAATCCTCGCCCCTTCTATGCCATGCATCTTCATATTTCCTTTTACGACTTCATAGTCAATGTCATGGAGGAGTCCACAAAGTCCCCACTTTAATTCATCTCCTCCTAGTCGAGACGCAAGACCTTTCATACATGCTTCAGTTGCCAAACTGTGTTTTATAAGATTGTGATTAGTTAGATACAACCGAAGGATACTTAGCGCGCTTTCTCTGTCCATTGGATCAATTTTACGAACTCGGTTCGGGAAAAATCAAGGAAAATATTCTAGCTCAGTCGTTTTCGAGCCACAAAATTTTTATTGACAAATTCCTTCTCCATTTATTAATAATTACCAGAATGTGACAAATATCACTTGTTACCAAAAAACCCACAAGGAGGATGAGTCATGCCTTTTACAATCTCCAAAAGATACCAAGAGGCAGACCCAAGAAAGCTTGCTGACTGGCAGATAGCGGAAATTGCGGAAGAGACAATGCCCACTCTTGAAGAGGCCCAGGACAGGCTCGGACTGAAAAAGGACGAGATCATTCCTTACGGAAGGCTCTGCAAAATCGATTATATGAAGGTAATGGAAAGGTTAAAAGACAGACCTGATGGAAAGTACATTGAGGTGACAGCCATAACACCCACGCCTCTCGGAGAGGGTAAGACAACAACAACTATGGGGCTTATTGAAGGTCTTGGCAAAAGAGGAAAGAATGTTGGAGGATGCATCAGACAGCCGTCCGGAGGACCTACTTTTAACATAAAAGGAACAGCAGCTGGCGGAGGAAAAGCGCTTCTTATCCCCATGACGGAATTCTCACTCGGGCTTACAGGAGATATCGATGCCATAACGAACGCTCATAATCTAGCTATGGTTGCTCTAACAGCAAGGATGCAGCACGAAAGGAACTACGATGATGCAGAACTGGCGAAAAGAGGGCTAAGAAGGCTTAACATTGATCCCACAGCGGTTGAGATGGGTTGGGCAATAGACTTTTGCGCCCAGGCATTAAGAAACATAATTATAGGAATCGGCGGAAAGATGGATGGTTACATGATGCAGTCGAAATTCCAGATTACTGTCAGCTCCGAACTTATGGCAATCCTCTCCATATGCACCGATCTTAAGGATCTGCGCGAAAGAATAGGGAAGATAATCGTTGCCTACGATATGAAAGGAAATCCTGTAACAACTTCTGATCTAGAAGTAGCGGGCGCAATGTGTGCCTGGATGAGAAATACGATTCATCCGACACTCATGTGGACAACTGAGTATCAGCCATGTCTTGTTCATGCCGGACCCTTCGCGAACATAGCGGTAGGTCAATCTTCAATAATCGGAGACAAATTGGGGCTCAAACTCTTCGACTATCATGTAACAGAGAGTGGATTCGGTGCTGATATTGGATTTGAGAAGTTCTGGAACGTGAAATGTAGACTGAGTGGGCTTGTACCTAACGTATCCGTTCTCGTTACAACGATCAGGGCACTGAAAATGCATGGAGGAGGACCGACGGTTGTTCCTGGAAGGCCACTTCCTGAAGAGTACACCAAGGAGAATGTAGCTCTTGTAGAAAAAGGCGTCGAAAACATGCTCCACCACCTAAGCATTATAAAGAAGGCAGGAATCACCCCGGTTGTTTGCATTAACACTTTCCACACCGATACAAAAGAAGAGATAGCCGTTGTTAAGAAATATGCCGAACAGGCGGGCGCGAGATGCGCAGTATCTGAACACTGGCTAAAAGGTGGAGAAGGTGCGTTGGAACTCACAGATGCGGTCCTTGACGCATGTAACGAGAAAACTGAGTTTAAGTTCCTCTATCCTCTTGAAATGCCACTGAGGCAGAGGGTGGAAGTGATAGCGAAGGAAGTTTACGGGGCCGACGGAGTTTCCTGGACACCGGAGGCAGAGGCAAAGGCTAAAAAGATAGAGTCCGACCCGAACATGAAAGACTTCATGACGATGATGGTAAAGACCCACTTGAGTCTCTCCCACGATCCCACAAAGAAAGGTGTTCCAAAAGGATGGATCCTTCCGGTCAGAGACATCCTCATCTTTGCAGGTGCGAAATTTGTGTGTCCCATGACCGGAACGATAAGCCTTATGCCTGGAACTGGTTCTGATCCAGCTTACAGAAGGATAGATGTGGACGTAAATACCGGCAAAGTCATGGGTCTATTCTAAGTGTCAAACCCGGTCCTCGTGACCGGGTTAATCTATTTATGGGGGTAGAAAATGCCTGCGAAAATAATAAATGGGAATGAGATAGCCCAGCAGATAAGGGAAGAGATTAAAAAGGAGGTTGAAGAGATAAAACAAAAATATAACCTTGTTCCCGGACTAGTGACGATCCTTGTTGGGGAAAATCCAGCTTCTGTCTCTTACGTGACCGGAAAACAGAAAACCGCAAAAGAACTCGGTTTTTATTCGGTTCAGGAAAACCAACCAGAAACCATAACCGAAGAGGAGCTTCTTAAACTGATAGATAAATACAACAAGGATCCGAATATCCACGGAATCTTAGTTCAGCTTCCCCTTCCAAAACACATAAATGAAAACAATATCCTTTACGCCATCGATCCTAAAAAGGATGTGGACGGCTTTCACCCTGTAAATGTGGGTAAACTCATGATTGGGGAGCCCGACTTTCTTCCATGCACACCCGCAGGTATTCAGCAGCTCCTTATACGTTCTGGAGTTCAGATTGAGGGTGCGGACGTAGTTGTGGTGGGCAGGTCGAATATCGTTGGAAAGCCCATTGCCAATATCTTGATCCAGAAACAGAAAGGGGCAAATGCGACTGTAACAATATGTCATACCGGAACCAGAGATCTTGCCTCCCATACGAGAAGGGCTGACATTCTCATCGTGGCTGCTGGAAAGCCCAAAGCCATAACTGCAGACATGGTAAAAGAAGGAGCGGTCGTGATAGATGTCGGTGTGAACCGAATAGGCACAACTCCCGACGGAAAGGCTAAGCTTTGTGGAGACGTTGACTTCGATGCCGTAAAGGAGAAGGCCAGCATGATTACTCCCGTTCCTGGCGGTGTCGGTCCTATGACTATAACGATGTTGATGGTAAACACTCTTAAGGCCTTGAAGCTCCACGCGGGAATAAAGTAAAGTGCCAGAGGCCACTTTGTTGATAGATGGAAAGGAAGTGCGCTGTGAAAGCGGGGAGAATCTTTTAAAAGTAGCTCTCCGTAACGGTATCTACATTCCAAATCTGTGCTTCATAGAGGAAGAGGACGAGCAACCTGCGTGTTGTAGACTCTGTTTTGTGGAGATCGAAGGAGAGGCAGACCCCAAATGCGCCTGCACGACTAAGACAGAGGACGGTATGAGAGTGACGACCAAAGGGGAAAGAGCATATAGACTCCAAAAAACCGCCTTTGAACTTATTATGAGCAACCATCCTGTTGACTGTGGAAATTGCGGAAAGAATGGGGTCTGCGAGCTCCAGAAAATTTCCAAGGTTTTGAGGATAAGGTTAAAAACTGAAAAGTATCAAAAGTTTTTAAACGCCTATCCAATAGATCGCTCATCCAGGGTCTTTATTTTCGATCCGAACAAATGTGTTCAGTGTGGAAAATGCGTGTATCTGTCTTCCAAGCTCGGTTTAGAATGTCTCTCTTTCGCATATAGAGGGTTTAAAAGACGGGTCACAACCTTTCTAGATGCACCGATAGGCACGACAAAATGCGGAGATATCGATGCTTTTGTACGTATATGCCCTGTTGGGGCTTTCACTTTTAAGGGGGAAGAAAAAAGCGAAGGAGGGGATTCATGATTATTATAGGCGAGAATATACATGTGATTGCGAAGGAGGTTTCACAGGCGATACGAGAAAGGAATGCGAAAGTGATACAGGAGCTGGCAATCAAACAAAAAGAAGCCGGCGCTGACTACCTTGATCTAAACGTAGGACCAGTCAAAAAGGATACTGAGGAGACAATGAGGTGGCTTGTGGAGTGTGTTCAGGAGGTTGTCGACCTTCCTCTTTCCATCGACACAATGAATCCCGTTGCCATGGAAGCGGGTCTCAAATACTGCAAAAGGAGGCCTCTTCTTAACTCGGCATCCGGAAAAACCGATTCTAAGCAAAACATGTTGCCACTGGCAAAAAAATATAACTGTGACGTTGTGATATCGGTTATGACTGATAAAGGAATGCCCCCTGATCTTGAAAGCAAGGTTGAAAGCGTTCTCGATACTGTTGCATACGCAAATGACCTTGGGATTCCCAACGAAGATATCTGGATAGATCCCATACTTCTTCCAGTAAGTACAGCGGGTGAAGGCCAGAGGATAGCAGTTGAGAATCTTGAATTTATAAAAATTCTGCCCGAGGTTTTACCTGGTGTGAAATCTACTGTTGGATTGTCTAATACCTCTAACGGGGTTCCTCACCACTTGAGGCCACTCATAAACAGAACCTATCTTGTTATGCTGGAAAGATGCGGACTTTACTCTGCAATTGCAGATCCTTTGGACGAAGAACTAATGTTACTTGCGAGAGGAGGGTTGCCAAACATAAGGGAACTTATATACAAGGTTATGGACAAAGAAGAGATAGACATGTCGGTCCTTACCCCAAAGGAGATTGAGTACGTGAAGACCGCCAAGGTCCTTATGGGAGAGACGCTCTATTCTGATGCTTGGCTTGAGATGTGAAGGTTATAAGTTTAGAATAATTTTTGTCAACTTTGGAGGTAGAGATGGAATTTAAATTACCCAAGGAAGGATACACCGGGGTTGTGAGAGAAATTGTGATCGGAAAGGGAGATAAAACCTTAAAAATAGGTGGGGAGAACATTCTGCCATTCCACTATTTTGATGAGGGAAAAGCCCCTAATCCTCCCAGATTCGCTTTAGAAGTGCTAGACATGGAACCACATGATTGGCCTGACTTTCTAAGGGAACCGTTTGGCGAAAACCTAAAAGATCCTGTGGCATGGGCAAAACGTTGCGAGGAGTATGGAGCCGATGCGATTTGCCTTACGCTTGTGAGTACTGATCCTGCGGAAAAGGACACCCCACCAGACGTGGCAGTGAACCTTGTTCAGAGATTGCTCTCTGAGCTTAAAAAACCACTAATCGTTTACGGATGCGGGGATGAAAAGAAAGATAGCGAAGTGCTCGCAAAGGTAGCCGAGGCCTGTAACGGAGAAAATCTCCTCATCGGTCCTGTGCAGAAAGAGAATTATGAGATACTGGGAAAGGCCATTCTGGATAATGGTCATGCGGCTATTGCGCAAAGCCCGTTGGATATAAATCTCCTTAAGGAACTGAACATCAAGCTCTGCAAGACTCTCCCGCCTGAACGGGTTGTAATCGATCCTCTGTCCTCTGCACTTGGCTATGGTATAGAGTACAGTTTTTCTATCATGGAAAGGGTAAAGCAGATAGGGATCATCACAAAGGACACCATGACAATGATGCCACTTATAGCTAATCTGGGTGGTGAGTGCTGGAAGACAAAGCAGGCAAAGGAAAATAAGACTCAAGGAATCCTTTGGGAGGGAATAACTGCCATCACACTGCTTCTGGCAGGGGCAAATCTTTTAGTATTGCGGCATCCTGAAACACTAAAGCTAGTAAAAGAAACGTTGGGAGGTAACAAAGTATGGAATTGAAAGAGTTAAGCAAAAGGCTGGAAGAGGTTTATCGGAAAATTAAGGCCGAACTCAACTGGGAACCTGTAGGTCCTACGCCTATGCCAGAACTTTCAGACCTGAGAAACTGGGATATGAGATTGCTCAAAACGTACAAACCATTTTACGCTCCTTTCTGCGACATGTGTTGCATCTGTACATTTGGAAAGTGCGACCTTACCGAACATAGACGGGGCGCCTGTGGCATAGATATAGCCACCCAACAGGCTCGGCTTGTGCTTCTTGCGTGCCTTATCGGATGTTCGTGCCATACAGGACACGCAGCTCATATTCTCGATTATCTTATTGAGAAGTACGGTCCGGACAAAAAGATCGATCTAGGCGAGGGTGTGGCGGTTGAAGCTCCACACATAAGGACTGTTCTTGGAATGAAGCCAGAAACGCTTGGTGATCTGAAAGTCGCCATTGAGTACATATACAAAGAGCTTACCCACCTTTTAAGCTCAGTACACACTGGCCAGGAAGGAAGTTACCTAGATTACGAATCCAAGGCTCTCCATGCCGGAATGCTCGACCATGTAGGGATGGAAGTGGCCGAGCTTGCTCAGATCAGTGGCTTTAATTATCCAACCTCTGTCGCCGAGACACCTCTTGTAGATCTAGGATGGAACGCTTTCGACAAGACAAAGCCGATCATTCTTTTTATCGGACACAATCCTGCAACTTCTACCGCCGTCGTAGACTATTTGAGGGAGAGTGGGCTTTACGACAAAGTGGAGTTTGGAGGGATATGCTGTACTGCTCTTGAGACGGCAAGATACTCTGACAGAGCAAAGGTCGTCGGACCACTCTCAAGACAGCTCTTCTTTGTGAGAAGCGGAATTGCGGATGTTATTATGACGGATGAGCAGTGCATAAGGACTGATATCACCCAAGAGGCAGCAAAAGTCGGTTCCGCCCTTATAGCTACGCTGGAAAAAGCGATGTATGGACTTGAGGATGCAACCAACATGGACACAGATGAAATAGTGCGGAAGATGGTGGATGAAAAGAAGCAGTTTGTAATATTAAATCCCAGAAAGGCTGCGGAAGTTGCTGTAAAAGTGGCAATGGAAATTGCGCCAAAGAGGAGAAAGGAATGGATTACTGAAGAGGAGGCAAAAGAGCTCGCGAAGAAGTGTAGCCTCTGCGGTTTGTGCGAGCAGGTTTGTCCCAACCTATTCAACATAGGAAAGGGAATAAGTGAAGTTGCGAAGGGTAATTTTGACACAATAAGAGACATATTCAATCTCTGTATCGGATGTGGCAAGTGCGAAGAGGAATGTCCGAGAAATGTACCGATATTCAAGATAATGCAGCAGGCTGCAAGTAAAGAGGTATGGAAGATAAGAGCCGGCCGCGGACCAATAATGGATACGGAGATAAGGAATGTTGGTGCCCCTATCACTTTGGGCACTATTCCGGGGGTCATAGCCCTCGTCGGATGTTCCTCCTATCCTGACCACAGGGATCTTGCAGAAGTAGTAGAGGAGTTTGCAAAGAGAAAGTATATAGTTGTCCTTTCGGGATGTGCAGGAATGGTTGCGGGGATGTGGAAAGACGCGGACGGGAAGACAATATATGAGAAGTACCCCGGCAATTTTGATGCGGGCTGTGTTGTTAATGTTGGTTCCTGTGTGGCAAATAGCCACATAACAGGAGCGGCGATAAAGATAGCGAATATTTTTGCGGCACTACCCCTTAGGGCAAACTACGAAGTGATGGCTGATTATGTTTTGAATAGAGTAGGAGCTGTTGGGGTGGCATGGGGTCCCTATTCGCAGAAGGCGGCAGCTATAGCAACAGGATGCAATAGGCTCGGTATACCCGTTGTTGTGGGGCCGATTGCTTCAAAATACAGAAGACTCTACCTCTCAAGAAAAGAGGAGGACGACTGGAGAGTGATGGATGCCAGGAAGAAGCAGATTGTGGACACCGGAGAGCCTTCTCCTGAACACCTCATCTATGTGTGCGAGACAAAGGAAAAGCTTATGGTAACGCTTGCAAAGCTCTGCATTAGAAAGAACGATACTCCCCAGGGAAGAGCTATAAAGCTTAATCACTACATCTCGCTTTATAAGAAATACATGGGTGGGGGTCTGCCCGAAGATCTTCACCTTTATGTTAGAAGGGATGCAGATATACCTCTCGTCTACAAGAAAGAGGTTAAGGCCTACCTTGATTCCATCGGATGGAAGCCCAAGGAACCTGTTGGTTTGCCAACCTGGATAGGAACGTATCCTACTAAGGTACCAGTAGATGCAGTTATACGCTAAAAGGAGGAGACCATGAGTCAGCTTTCACCTATAATCCCTTACCACAGGGTTAATACCCTGACAGGTACAAGGACCGCAAGGACGCTCGAAGACCCAAAAGACATAGTGAGACAGATAAAGAAGGCTAAAAGACCGCTCTTCGTTCTTGGCCCAATAGCTACAAAGGTGAGCCTTGGAGACAAACTTTTAATAGAGTACTGCATAGATATAGCAAAAGCCGGTAACATTCCAATTTGCGCCACAGCAACCACTAAGGCAAAACTCTTAGAGTACGGTGTAAAACCGGACAGCGTCTATGACACGGTGGAGATTATTAATGCTTTAAAGGATCCCGAGTGGAAGGGAGTGAAAGGAGAAGGGAATCACGATCTTGTGATCTTCCTTGGAATAAGGAGCGATTTAGCAAACCAGGGGCTTTCGACTCTCAAACATTTTGCTCCCCATCTTTCTACTCTCACCTTATGTAAGTACTATCATCCGCATGCGGATTATTCGTTGCCGAACATATTTAAAGACGAAAAGTGGAAGGCAATCCTTGACGGCGTTATTGAGAATTTAAAATCAGAACAACAATAAAGGAGGAGAAGCATGGAATTCCACCTAGACATAGGACCACAATACGAAGGCGAAGTAATAAGAAAGGACAATCTTTTTATGGAGTTTGGCGGTCCAAAGGCTGAAGTCAAGTTTGAGCTCGCAACCATTAAGAGTCCTGAAGAGATAGAGCATGAGAAGGTTGAGCTTATAGGTCCAGATATAAGCGAACTTGAACCATATGATCCGGAAACGGACAAGGGTGGATCCTATCCTATTGCCATACTCATAGATGTTGCCGGTTCGGATCTGGACAAAGACGCAGAACCAATAATTGAGCGGAAGATCCACATGTACACAAACTTCATAGAAGGTTTTTACCACATGAACCAGAGACAGGATGTCTGGATAAGGATATCTAGGGATGCGCATAAAAAGGGATTCAACTCCCTCAAAGAACTGGGTCATATATACAACTTCCTATTCACATCGGAAATGCCTATCATAGAGAAGATTCAGACAACTATAATCACTGACCCAGAAAAGATAAAAGAACTTTTACCTGAGGCTTTAAAGAGGTACCAGGAGAGGGACGAGAGGGCAAGACGGATAAAAGATGAAGATGTGGATACGTTTTACGGATGCGTTCTCTGTCAGAGTTTTGCACCAACCCATATGTGCGTTATCGCTCCCAATAGAATCGCAAACTGTGGTGCTATAAACTGGTTCGATGGTAGGGCAGCTTCAAAGATTGATCCCGAGGGTCCAATCTTCGCTATTCCTAAAGGTGAGCTACTCGATGAGGTGAGAGGAGAATACGAGGGAGTAAATAAGGTTGTAGAAGAAAAATCGCTTGGAACATACAACCGGGTGTACCTTTACAGTGCCTTCGGATATCCACACACATCCTGTGGGTGCTTCCAGGCCATAGTCTTCTACATTCCAGAGGTCGACGCATTTGGAATAGTTCACAGGGAATACAAGGGTCCTACGGTACTTGGCATAACATTTACTAAAATGGCTGGAGAGACTTCTGGAGGAAAACAGATCGAGGGCAGACTCGGTACAGGGCTCGAACAGCTAAGGTCTCCTAAGTTCTTACAGGCAGATGGTGGGCTTGCAAGGATAGTATGGATGCCTAAAGAGGTGAAAGAGAGATATAAGGACGTTCTGATCGAGAAAGGGCTTTACGATAAGATAGCTACCGAGGAAGATGTAAAAAACGTGGATGAACTTGTGGAGTTCTTAGAGAAAGTTGGCCATCCATGGGTGAAAGGTGAAGTTCAGCTACCGGCTTAGAAAGAGAGATTGAGGGAGGTACGGTATGCCCGCATCAGGGTCGGAAATTGTAAAACTTCTTCCTGGAAGGAAGCCATGCAAAGATTGCGGCTTCCCCACATGTTTTGCATTTGCCATGAAGTTGGCAACAGGTGGTGTTACCCCTGATAAATGTCCTCATCTTTCGGAAGAAGCTAAGGCTAAACTCGAGGACATGCTTGCTCCAGCAATAAAACTGGTCACAATCGGAACCGGAGAAAATAAGGTGGAAGTAGGAAACGAAGAGGTTATATACAGACACGAAAAGACGTACCTTCATCCACCTGGTATCGGAATCCTTGTTTCAGATTTAGAGCCTGAAGGGAAAATTGAAGAAAAGGTAAGAAAGGTTTCGGATTTTAAGTTTCCCTGGGTTGGTCTCACTCTAAAAGCTGAGATGGTTGCCCTTTTTAACGAGTCCAAAGAGAGAGAAAGGTTTCTCAATCTTTGCAAAAAGGTTGCAAGTCTAACGGACAAGGCACTCATTGTGATCTCAGAGGATGTCGATACGCTTTTTGCGGCAAGGGATTTGCTTTACGAAAGAAGACCTCTCCTTTACCCGATTGACAAAGAAAAAATTGAGATCGCCATACCTAAACTCAAAGAGAAGCCAGTTCCGGTTGGTGTCCGGGCAAACTCGGTGGAAGAACTTATTCCTCTTACAAAAAAGCTGAAAGAGTACGGTGTAGATGACGCTCTTCTGGATCCCGGATCAATGGATGTACTCGGCGCTATAAGGGATCAGACGTTCATACGGAGGGCTGCCATTAAGCAAGGATTTAGACCTTTGGGCTATCCTACTATTGCTTTCCCATGCTTTATGGCAAAGGACGGAGGCCTTGAGGAAATACTTATAGCATCTGTCTTCGTAGTAAAGTTTGCGTCTGTCATAGTGCTTTCCGATTTTGATGAACACACTCTCCTTCCTTTGCTTGTTCAGCGGCTCAACATCTATACGGATCCTAGGTTCCCAATGGCTGTGGAGGAAAAGTACTATGAGATTGGAGAGCCTGACGAATACTCTCCGGTACTTGTGACTTCGAACTGGGCGCTTACGTATTTCATAGTTTCATCGGCCATAGAGGCCACAAAGGTGCCATCCTTCCTCTGCGTTAAAGACACTGATGGTCTTGGAGTTCTCACGGGATGGGCAGCAGGGAAGTTTACCGGAGATTCAGTGGCCAGTATGATTAAAAAGAGTGGGATTGAAGCAAGAGTTAGGCACAGAAAACTCGTAATACCGGGAAGGGTTGCCCGGATCAAGGGCGAACTTGAAGACGCGCTTCCCGGCTGGGAAGTCGTTGTCGGACCGAGGGAAGCAACCGGTATAGGTGCATTTCTACCTGAGTTTGCCAAGACGTTAAGGAAATGAAAAAAAAGGAGGAACAGCCAAGTAGCGGCTCAAAAATTATAGAGACCCTAATTCGGATTCAAAAGGATTTCGGATACTTACCTGAGGAAAAGCTAAAAGAGGTAGCAACCCTTTTCGGCGTACCAGAATCTCAGATTTGGGGGGTTGCTACCTTTTATAATGTCTTTCGGTTAAAACCCAAAGGTAAAACACACATAAAGATCTGCATGGGTACTGCATGCCATCTTTCTGGCGGAGAGCGAGTTTTAGAGGCTGCTGAAAGGGAGCTCAAAATTACGGTTGGCGATACAACTCCGGATCTTAGATTCAGTCTCGAAAGAGTAGCATGCATTGGCTGTTGTATGCTAGCCCCAGTCGTTGTTGTAGACGGGAAAGTTTATCCTAGAATGTCTCCTCTAAAATTCGAAGAACTGCTCATAGGACTTGGGGAAAAAGGATCGGATTGAGATTCGAGAAGATAAAAAGAGAAGCGGAAAGGTACGTTAAAGACCTAAGCCTTAGAACACATATCCTAGTCGGCACACCTACGTGTGGAAAAGCAGCTGGAGCAGATGAGGTAGTCCGTGAATTATCAAGCGAACTAAAAAGAAGAGGCATAGAGATACCGGTCCTGGAAGTTGGTTGTATGGGACTTTGCTTTGCCGAGCCTCTCGTTTTAATTTTCAAGCCCGGGTCTTTTAACGTGGTATACAGAAATGTGGATTCGAGTTCAGTGAGAAGACTGGTGGAAGGTTACATTGAAGGAGATGATCCGTGCCTTGAACTTGCTCTTGGAACGATAGAATTTGACGAGGAAGGAGCTCCAATAATACCAGAACTTAAACGGTTCGAATTTGAAAAGAGGATTCTTCTTAGAAGATGTGGGATTGTAGACCCCACAAACATTATGCACTACATAGGCGTTGGTGGATATAGCGCATTAGAAAAAACACTTCATCTTCCCAGAGAAATGGTAATCGATGAGATAAAAAAGTCAGAACTTAGAGGAAGAGGCGGGGCCGGTTTTCCAACCGGTATAAAATGGGAAGAATGTGCAAAAATGCAGGATGAGCCAAAATACGTGATATGCAACGCGGATGAAGGCGATCCTGGTGCATTTATGGACAGGATAATTTTGGAAAGCGATCCTCATCAGATGCTGGAAGGGATGATTATTGCCGGATATGCGGTGAACGCCAATGAAGGTTTCATATACGTTAGAGCAGAATACCAACGTGCATTGGAAATGGTAAGAAGGGCAAAAGACGATGCGGAAAGGTTAGGGATACTTGGAAAAAGTGTAATGGGAACCGAATTTTCTTTCAACATTCAAGTGATAGAAGGGGCGGGAGCATTCGTTGCTGGGGAGGAGACGGGACTTATTTTCGCGATTGAGGGGAAACGGAGTGAGCCAAGATTTAGACCTCCTTACCCTTCTGAAAGAGGACTTTTCGGAAAGCCCACGTTGGTGGACAATGTTAAAACGTTTTCCTACGTTCCCTGGATAATTGAGAATGGGTGGGAGAAATTCTATTCTATTGGGACGGAAAAGAGCAAAGGGACCGCTATTTTTACTCTGGCGGGAAAAGTGAAAGAACCTGGACTTACTGAGGTTCCGATGGGTGTCACTCTCAATACACTTGTATACGAAGTAGCCGGGGGACCGAGAGAAGGAAAAAGGATTAAGGCTATCCAGATTGGGGGTCCGTCAGGAGGTTGTATACCAAGCTCTCTCTTTCATCTTCCCGTCGATTACGATGCCTTTCTCTCCTCCGGCTCAATGATGGGGTCTGGCGGAATGATTTTTATGGACGAGGATGATTGTGTTGTCGACATGGCAAGGTTCTTTTTGGATTTTATCCAGAAGGAATCCTGCGGAAAGTGTACGATGTGCAGAATAGGTACGCTTCAACTTTTTTACCTCCTTGATAAAATAACAAAAGGAGAAGCCGAGACCCAGGATTTGACAAAGCTCAAAGAACTGGCAGAGGATGTGAAAATCGGCTCCCTATGTGGGCTCGGTAGGTCCGCACCAAATCCTATTCTTACCACTTTGCGCTACTTTTATGATGAATACGTGGCTCATGTAGAAGAAAAAAAGTGTCCTGCTTTAGTTTGTAAAAGTCTCATCGCTTATTTTATAATACCCGAGAAGTGTGATAGGGCCTGTGAGCACTGTAAACTTACGTGTCCTGTTGAGGCGGTGGGTGGTAATAAGGGAGAACCGAAGTATATTATCCAAGAGAAGTGCGTTAAGTGTGGCACATGTCTTAACGTTTGTCCACCTGAGTATAGTGCGGTGATCAAGGTCTCACCCATAAAAAAGCTAAAAGAGCTAGAAATACAAAACTACAGAAAGGAGTAATATATGGCCCGTAAAATAGTTGTAACAGGAAGGGGTGGATCTGGAAAGTCCACATTCGTTGCTTTGATAAGCAGATTTCTGAGTAAGCCATCCCTTCTTATCGATCTCGATCCTGACCTCTCTCTTGCAGATATGCTGGGGATAGATTTGGAGAAGGAAAAGAAAAGAACGGTGATAGAAGTACTCTATGATGTTGTTGACGAAAGGAAAAGAGGTGGAGACCCCCTAGTCCCGGTCGAGGATAAATTTAAGGGACTTATCTGGACAGAAGCTCTTTACGAGGGCCGTGGATTCGATCTTATCGTTCTTGGAACTAAGGATATGGAGGGTTGCTACTGTTTTCCGGACCACCTTATGAGAAAGACTATTTCGGATCTTGTGAAAAATTACAAAAATGTTGTTATTGATTCTCCAGCGGGATTGGAGCACCTAAACAGAAATATTGTATCTGAAATAGACTATCTTTTCGTTATTATTGACCCTTCGGAGAAGTCAATAGCCCATATAAAGAGGGTAAAAGAGATAGCAAAAGAGGTTGGCATCAAATACGCAAACTTCAATGTTGTTGGCAATTACATGTTCACGGAGTCAGATGAAAAGTTTTTTGAAGATAAGAATTTGTCCTATATTGGAAGGATAGAGTACGACAGGACAGTGGAAGAGCTAAATCTTAAAGGGGAGTCTTTAAGATCAATTCCTGACGACTCGCCTGCGGTTATATCCGCAAAAAAGATATTAGAGAAAGCGAGGTTGATCTGAATGGCCCAAATAAACGTAGTGACTGGAAGAGGTGGAGCCGGAAAATCTACTTTTACAGCACTCTTTGCCAGATTCGTAAAGGTGGAAAGACTCCTCCTTATCGATCTGGATCCGGATTCTAGTCTTCCCAAAATGGTTGGAGCAGATCTTGAAAGAAATGGAAAAGTTACAGTTTCTGAAGCTTTGTACGATATAATGGTCAAAGATAGGAAGGATGACGCACCTAAACTTATTGAGGAGAGGTTGAAGGATGGTTCGATCATTTACAAAGCAGAGAAATTCCATTTGGTAACTTTAGGAACAAAACTCGCTCCTGGATGCTACTGCCTACCCGATGAAATGATCAAAGATATGATTCAAAAACTCAGAAAAGATTACGATATGGTTCTAGTAGATTCTCCTGCGGGTCTCGAACATTTAAATAGAAAAGTCACACCTGACATTGACGATCTTTTTGTCATCCTTGATCCGTCCGAGAAGTCTCTAAAACACATAGAGAGGATAAAGAGAGTAATAAGGGGTGTTCGGATAAATTACAAGAATTTCTACCTTGTTGCCAATTACAGGTTCACCGATGAAACGATCGGGTCCCTAAAAGGTTCGGGTGAAGCTCTTCTTGGAAGAATTTATTTCGATGAAAATGTAAGAACCTTCAACCTTGAGGGAAAGTCCTTATTTTTACTTCCTGAAGATTCGCCAGCATCCCGATCGGTAAAGCAAATTCTTTTGGAGGCAAGATATGATACTTTATGAAAACATCACAGAAGAGGCTTTTGGACTCGCCATAAAGATGGCGCAGGAAAAACTTGCGAAAATGGATGTTGAGGATATTTGCTCGAGAACTGGATCTAAAAAGATCGACGAGGAAAGGATCATGGTCTCTTATCTTAATAACCCGTATCGGGTGGAGATAAAGACCGGAAGGATATTGGATGGAGACGGAAATGAGACACTTCCTCTAAGGGATAGAATAATTCTCCTTCACTACCTTACTGATGCAAAAGGTTCTCCGGAGACAGGCAAACTCATAACGTACGCTCAGATCGAAGGAGGAAGATTCTATTTCCCAGTCTTTCACAAAAGGACGGTAGAGCCGATGGTGAGGTTTTTTTCTTCAGACCCTGAAAAGCTCCTTGAGGTCTCAAAGACTTTGGGAGGTCAAAGGGAAAGATACGGAGATCTGTCAATTTCGCTTTTCCCGTTACCTCTCGTTAGAATGTACATGATCCTGTGGAAAGGGGATGAAGATGTGCCTCCAAATGGCAACATCTTATTCGATAAAAACATAACGGACTATCTTTGTGCTGAAGACATTGCGGTGCTCACAGAAATAGTGACTTGGAAACTCATCAAATCAGCAAAAGAAAAGTAGCCCTTCAAAACTTTCATGAAAATTTGCAATGATCAAGAGACTTAGAGGATTTAGAGACATAACGGGTGAAGAGGCTCAAAAATTCAGAATCATTGAGGAAGTCTCGAGAAAATACTTAGAACTTCTCGGCTACTCGGAAGTGCGGATTCCAATTCTTGAAAAAACGGAACTTTTTGTACGGAGTATAGGTGATTCTACGGACATAGTCAGAAAAGAGATGTTTACGTTTATAGATGCGTCAGGGGATTCCGTCTCCTTGAGACCGGAAGCAACAGCAGGAATGGTGAGAGCATATATTGAGGGAAATTTTTACGCCAAAGAGAGAATTACAAAAGTTTTCACTATCGGTAGCATGTTCAGGCACGAAAGACCCCAGAAAGGCAGATTCAGAGAATTCAATCAGCTCGACGTGGAAGTTTTTGGGTCTTACGGTCCGCTGATCGATGCTGAACTCATTTGGTTGATTACTCTGATACTCGGTGAGTTGAAAATTAAGGACTTTAGGATAGAGATAAACACACTTGGCTGTTCGGTCTGCCGTGAAAAATATAAGAAATTATTTTCAGAGTTCGTCAATGAAAGGTTGACCTGTCTTTGTGAGGACTGCAAGGAAAGGGCAAAAAAGAACCCTTTACGAATCTTTGACTGCAAGAAACCTGAGTGTCACTCGGCAACCCAGGATGCTCCTTTGCTCTTTGAGTCTCTTTGTGAGGAATGCATGGCCCATTTCGGAAAGTTTAAAGAGCTTCTTGCTGGGTTTGGAATTCAAACTATCCACAATAACAGGCTAGTTAGGGGACTCGACTACTATACGCGAACTGTATTCGAAGTAACCTCCGAAAGGCTTGGGGCCCAAAAGGCTTTCATAGCAGGAGGAAGATACGACAACCTTGTAAGAGAAATGGGTGGTCCCAATATACCCGGGATAGGATTTGCTTTGGGGCTTGAGAGGCTCTCTTTGATTCTAGAGACTTATCCAAAAAAGGAAGTGCCCAAGGTTTTCATTGCTTATCTAGGTGAAGAGGCAAAAAAAAGACTTTTTGGTATTGTAAAACAGCTCCTCGATAAAAACATACCAGTCTACTATGAGCTTGATGACAGGTCGCTTAAGTCTCAAATGCGGTACGCAAACAGTCTTTCGGTAGATTATGTCGTCATTATAGGAGAGGAAGAAGTAAAAAACGGTGTCGTCATACTGAGGGATATGAAAAACGGGACGCAAAACACTTATGGCATAGACTTTACGCAGGCACTAGCCGAGATCCTAAAGAGTTTCCCTATGAGATGAGAAGGACCGAAGAGATGGAGGATGTAACGAGCCATCTTATCTTTTTCCTTTTCGGCCTTGTTACCGGAGGAAGCTTACTTTACTTCCTTTTTAGGGCTAGAAATGCATTGACAGAGTCTCAGATCAGATCTTTGCAGACGGAAATAGAGGACAGTAAAAAGCGTCTTTTTGAGGTTCAACTTGAGCTAAAAGAGGCGTTGGACTCCAAAGCTAGGGCAGAAGAGAACGCAAAAAGATTACCGGAGATTGAAAAACTAATTGCGGATCTGCGAGAAGAAAACGTAAATCTAAAAACGAGAGTTGCAGAACTGACAAAGGAGAAGGAGCTTGACAGCGAGAAGATCCGTTGGGTAGAAGAGGCTCAAAACCGACTTAGGGAGGTTTTTCAAGCTCTTGCGTCAGAGGTTTTGCAATCTAGCTCCGAGGAATTTTTAAAGTATACGCGTTCCCAGCTTGAGACCCTTCTTACACAGATGAAAGGGGATCTTTCAACACATAAGGCCGAGTTTAAAAATATTGTAGAGCCGCTAGAAGCGACATTGAAGACGCTCGATCAGTATATCCGGGATCTGGAAAGGAAGAGGGAAGGGGCATATCAGGGATTGCAGGAACAATTAAAACAGCTGGCCCAAACACATAAGGAGCTTCACACAACAACTGTGAGCCTTGTTCAGGCCTTAAAATCTCCGACTGTTCGAGGCAAATGGGGTGAGTACCAGCTAAGACGGCTTGTGGAGATGGCAGGAATGGTGGAACATGTAGACTTTAAAGAACAGACAACCTCTGACCACAGGCGACCGGACATGATCATTTATTTGCCAAACGAAGGTGTATTGGCCCTTGATGCAAAGACACCAATGCAGGCTTATCTCGAGGCACTCGAAGCGCAGGATGAGAAAACACGAGACGCAAAGCTTTCCGACCACGCGCGATCTTTAAAGGAAAGGGTTAAGGAGCTTTCTGACAAAGAATACTGGCAAAGATTTGCAAAGGCACCGGAATTCGTCATCATGTTTGTGCCCAACGAAGCATGCCTTAGTTCTGCCTTTGAGCGGGACCCGAGCCTGCTCGATTTTGCCATAGAGAAAAGAGTTTTTCCTGCAAGTCCATTGAGCCTCCTTGCGCTTCTTAAGGCAATAGCTTTCGGGTGGCAGCAGCACAGGATGGTTGAGAATGCAAGCGAAATAGCGAGGCATGGAAAGCAGTTATGTGAAAGACTTTCCAATTTTTTGGATCACTTAATAAAGACTGGCGAGTCCTTAAGTGGAGCAGTCGCGAACTACAACAAAACTATAGGTTCTTTAGAGGCGAGACTACTTCCCGCCGCGAAAAAATTGAGAGATCTATGCGCGCTTTCTGAAGACACACCGGATGTAAAAACAATCGATATCCAAGTACGACTACCACTAAAAGAAGAGGAAAGCGCATAAAGCTTGAGATGGGTGAGTTGGAGAACATAATAATCGAAGAAATAAAGAAAAAGGGGATGATAAGCTTCGATAAATTTATGGAGATGGCCCTTTACACTCCAAAGCTTGGCTACTATATGGGAAGAAGGATCCCCTGGGGAAGGAAAGGAGACTATCTTACAGGACCGCACCTTCATCGGATCTTTGGAGCTTTGATTGCAATTCAACTTAAAGAGTTTTGGGAGCTCATGGGAAAACCTAAGAATTTTTTTCTTGTCGAAGCTGGCCCAGGAGATGGAACTTTAGCTTATGACATTTTAAGCTTTATTTACCAGTCAGATACGGACTTTTTTCACTCCATATCTTACGTCATGATCGAAAAAAACCCCTATCTTATGAGCATTCAAAAAAAGAGACTCACCATTTTCTCAAATGTTTTTTGGTTTTCTCATCTTTCGGATCTACCCCCCGTCAAAGGCGTTTTTCTCTCAAACGAACTTTTCGATTCTTTTCCAGTAAAGAGGGTTGTAATGGAAGAAGACTTAAAGGAGATATTTGTTACTTTTGATGAGTTTGGTTTTAGGGAAATAGCAAAAGATGCAGAAGAATCGATAAAAGAATACTTTGAGCAATTCTCAGTCAGCTTTGAGAGAGGTTTCAAAACTGAAGTCTGTCTTAAAGCCAGAACCTTCCTTCAGGAGTTAGCAAAAAGACTCGATGAAGGATTTGTCCTCACGATAGACTACGGCCTTACATCGAAAGAGTATTTTAGCCACGACAGAGCAGATGGGACGCTTCTCTGTTACTATAAACACAGGTTTCACAAAAACCCTTACATAAACATCGGAGAGCAGGACATAACAGCCCACGTGAATTTCTCAGCCCTAAAAGTATGGGGTGAGGAGGCTGGACTTAAGACTTTTGGATTCGCACCACTTGGAACTTATTTGGTATCGATGGGGCTTGAAAATGTAATACCTTACTTTTTTTACGGGGGAATCGACCTTGAAGACTCTATGAAGATTAAAGCTCTCCTTGTTCCGGAAGGGATTGGCGAAAGCCATAGAGTCATGGTTCAGGCAAAAAATGTATGTAAAGCTGAGCTTAAAGGTTTTAGGATGAAAAACATGGAATCATTCCTCTAGCGAACTTAAAGTGGGTTTTTTCGCTTATAGATAGGAATTTTTGGTAAATAGATGATGGAGAACGTTAACTATCTTAGCCATGCTATCCTAATTCTTGCCTTTTTTATTCTTTTTGGAATAGCGCTACAGAAATTTTTCCTACCTAGGCTTGCCGCCTACGCCTCAAAGACGCCTTATATTGTAGACAAAGCGATAGTTACGAAGCTTAAAAGATGGATTGTTGTCTTTTTCATCCTTTTTGGACTTATAGCAGGAATGCACTATGTTGAGGAAGAGGTAAGACATATAGGGATAGCAAAAAAGATCTTTCTTATCTTACTTTCCG